>NZ_JBKHUP010000009.1:0-118738 GCF_046565525.1 Coleofasciculus sp.
AATCAATAGTTCAGACAATAATTCTGAATTTTGTTAGGTTGAGCGAAGTCGAAACCCAACCGACACACATCAAAAAATGTAGGGTGGGTTAGGCGGGTTTTAAACCGAAGCGATAACTATTTAATCAACGCTCCGCCGTAACCCACCGATGTTAACTGGGCAAGATATTATTCAATCAATAGTTCAGACAATAATCCTGAATTTTCTTGGGTTGAGCGAAGTCGAAACCCAACCTACAACTCCTAAAATTCAGGAATAGATGGCACGGTTAAATCGGGCGCACGCCATGCGCCCCTACAATTTCTAAACCTTTGATAGAACAGGGTTTGTGCTACTGGCTATCATGTTGCCTACCCCTTCTTACCGGAAGAACTTCAGTGCGTTGCCGAACCTGTGGTTAAATGTTATGGTAGCTCCTTTATTGAGGATTACAAGGGACTCTATTACATTGGCTGGGGACTATCCTCACTTTGAGAACCGTCCACTCCCGGCTAAACATTGACCGAATAAAAGTAGATGGTTCCAAATGATTTATCCTCAATTGTAGGGAAAAATTTAGCCAAATTGTAGGGGCGGGTTTAGGGATTAAATTCAGCTATTCAGAAATAAATGAACAACAAAACCCGCCCTGATTAAGTTATCACTTAACCGGGATTTGGTATAACAAGTTGTCAATATACTCAGAGGTTAACGTATGGTTTATACTTCATCTCAACTTCTAAGTTTTGAGGAATTTATCGCCCACTATAGCAACAACCCTCGCTATGAATTGGCGGATGGAGAATTAATTGACATGGAACCCACTGGACTTCATGAAACAGTCGCGGGAAAGTTAGCCAGTAAACTTAGTGTTGAGTTAGAACGACAAGGACATCCTTGGTTTATTCCGCGCACCTGTATTGTTAGACCTTTTACAGATGCGGCTACGGCGCGTCGTCCTGATGTCGTGGTTTTAGATGAGACAGCATTAGTGAATGAGCCATTATGGGAGCGAGAACCTGTGATTACTTTGGGAACTTCGATTAAGTTGATTGTTGAAGTTGTCAGTACAAATTGGGAGACAGACTATGCTCGTAAAGTGGAAGAGTATGCTTTATTGGGTATTCCAGAGTATGGGATTGTTGATTATCGAGGCTTAGGCGGCGTTGCTTTCATTGGCAGACCCAAGCAACCAACTATTACAGTTTGTCAGTTAGTCGGTGAAGACTATGTTAAACAGCAATATCGACTGGGAGAGTTAATTGTTTCATCGATGTTGCCCAGGTTAGCGTTTAAACTTGATGATGTGCTGCCAAGATGATGCTGTGCGATTAACTTTATGTCCCAATGGTGAGACATGGTGAAACGCAAGTGCAGCATAATTATTTACTACCGCCAACTGAGTGAAAAGTTAGACAATACCTTACAACAACACGAGGAAAACTGGGAGATAATTGCCGCCGAATTCATCCGACTCGCTCAAAACGTCCGCGCCGATGAAACCGAAACCAGCGATAACCAACCCAGTGCCAAAATTCGCCCCTTTTACAACGCCTTAATCGATGCCCTTGACTCCCCCTCAGAGGAGATGATATGATGTCTGGAAAATTACCCTTAATAAAAAAAAGCCCGAAACCCTTGCTGTTACAGCATTGTTATTATGGTTAATTCACCGGACTTGATATGAAAACTCAAATCCCAATCTTAGCCACAGAATTGGTGGAGTTTACAGCGTTTTCTACTCTGGTGAGGTACAGTAACAGCAATGAGTGAACCATCCTTATTCCATTACTCGTACCTCATTAGCCTGAAAAACGCTGTATTAACCAAGAAACCCAAGTCGTCAGCTTCTGGAACAATTTAGCGCTGAGGGAGGAACTGCGTAAGCGAATTTGGCTCAAGTTTGAGTGTACGCTATTGTTTGCTGATGAGGAAGTAGACAGACTTGCTGACGATATCACTCAGTTAGCGGAACGACACGCTTAAGGGAAAGGTTGAGGTAGGTTATGTCTTGATTGAAGGATGCGATCGCGTCATTGAACGGCTTTTGACCACCCCCATAGAGAGTAGTATGTATTAATGAAAGCAAACGCGGGTTATAGTGCAGCTATTGACGCTATAGAACGCGACCTCTACCCTAGAGGTAACGTTCCGCAAACAATTATCGAGAAATTGGATTAGTTGAACAAATTAGGAGTTAAAAAAATGAATGATATTACAGTTATTATTAAAGGTTTATTACAGCAAAAAACAGCACCATCTTTACATCAGTATATAATTAATAACCCTGAATTATTGAGCAACCAAGTTGATGCATACTTAGTTAGCATACTTGATAATCTTCAAGAGAAAGATAGGGGCTTAGTGTCTTTTTTCGCTAATCATATTAGGACGCTTCGATTATGCAGATTAATAGGAGTTGATCAGGCTTTAAAGCAAGAAATAATTGAAAAGTTTATTTTGATTGGTTATTTCCTTGATAAAAAAACTTGGGAAGAATCACAAGAGTTTTTGGAAAGCCATCCGGAGTTAATCCAAGAACAAGTTGAGATGTTACTTGGTTATCTAGCTCAAGTTCAACTAGATCAAAAAAGTCGCGAACTTGTCCAAGAACATCGTGAATTACTTAAACGTTGTCGAGAAGTAGGGATTGATGAAGCCTTTCAGGAAAAAATTAAAATTTTAGACCAGGAATATAATAGATCACTTCATCCGATCGAGGTTACTCTATCAGAAGTTAAAGTAGATGTTGAAACGGCAATTACAAGAGACAATAATGTATCATGGCTAGATAAAATTAGTGCCAATGTGACTAATAATAACAAAAACTTATTATCTTCAGAAGAGTATTTTTTTATAAAAGGTTTACAAATTAGTTGGAATTATTATAATGAACATCCGCAAGTTGTAATTAAGTTTTTAGAAAAAAATATAGGTAGCTTAAATAATAATTTAATTCAGTTTTTACGTAATTTTAACGAAAATATTTTATCTAGTCTAAAAATAGAAGAACTAGCAAATTTTGCCAAAACAGCCCTAGATTTTTTTGGACTAATTGAACACTACTTTTATAACAAGAAGCAAATTGATAAATATAATAACAAGGAAGAGGATAATAATAAAAAAGAGGAAGAAATTAATAAAGAAATTGCTATTGCAGGCTATGAAATAGTAACAAGTTTAATTATTCGTGAAGCAGCTCTAGAGGAATGGGTCAGATCACAAGTTTATCTGGCAACTGCTTACAGGGATAGAATTAGAGGTGATAAATTTGAGAATCTAGAAAAGACAATTTTAGCCTGTCAAAATGGTTTACAAGTCTGTAATAACGGAGCTTTCCCAAAACGAAGAAATAAGCTTCAATATGAATTAAAAAAGGCACTTAGTAAAAAGAATTATGGCAAAGAAAAAAGCCCTGAGCAAATAATCTCTGCTTATTCAGGTATTTGGTTTGCATATTCTCATCGAGAAAAATATCCTAACCTTTTAGAAGAAACAATAGAATTCCACTTTCAAGAAACACCTTATTTGTCTGTTAAAAATATATCAAAATTTGATTTCTTTGTAGGGGCGCTACTTGAACTAAGTTCTGCTTATTCTACTAGTGTTATAGGTAATCATTCAGAAAATCTGGAAAGGTCAATTTCTTGTTCTAAAGATATTTTAAACATCGTTAACTGTAAAACTAATCCCATAGACTGGGCAAAAGCTCAAAATACCTTGGGATTTGCATATACTGAGCGTATACAAGGAGAACATGCAGAAAACGTAGAAAAAGCAATCAGGTATCATTTTGCTGCTTTGGATAAGTGTACCCGTGAAGTTTGCCCTGAAGAGTGGGCAAGAGGTCAATCCGATCTAGGAGTAGCTTACAGAGAAAGGATTTTAGGAGAGAGAGCAGAAAATTTAGAAGCTGCAATCCAATGCTACTCTTCAGCATTAGAAGTATATAGTCGTGAAGTTTATCCTTTTGAATGGGCAAAAACCCAGTACAATTTGGGGGTTGCTTATAATTTTCGTATCCGTGGAAACAAGGCAGAAAATTTACGATCTGCTATTCAATGCTTTTCCTCAGCAACAGAAGTGTATAACCTTGAAAATTATCCCCAGAAGTGGGCGACTACAATGCAAGCTTTAGGAGGCTCTTATATTAGTCTTTCCTCCGTATCAGAAAGTGCAGAAATGATAGAAGCTGCTATCCAGTGCTTTTCTTCAGCATTAGAAGTATACAATCGCGAATTTTCTCCTTTTGAATGGGCAAGAATCCAGTTTAACTTGGGTAATGCTTATACGGTATTAAGTGTGCAAAAAGATAAAGCAGAAAATTTAGAAACTGCTATAGAATTCTTTTTACGATCATTAGAAGTACGCCTTCGCAAAACTGACCCGAATCGATGGGCAATGACTCAATCACAGTTAGGTCAGCTTTATAGTATACGAGTTAATGGAGAAAGAACTAGAAATCTCCAAGTCGCAATTCAATATTTTTCAAATGCATTAAAAGTACATACTTATGAAGCTTATCCTTTGAACTATGCAAAAAATCAATATCTTATTGGAACCACTTATCAGAAAGCCGATCAGGTTGAAAAAGCTTATACGGCTTTTAAAAATGCGATCAACAGCATAGAATCTATACGTGAAGAAATAGTTACGGGAACTGGAATGGAGGTAGACAAACAGAAGCTAGCTGAAGAGTGGAATGACCTTTATCAAAGTATGATAAAAGTCTGTCTAGAATTAGAGAAACCTGTAGAAGCCATAGAATACGTTGAGCGCAGCAAAACCCGCAACTTAGTTGAACTTATTCTCAGCAACGAGTTCGATGTCATCTTTTTTCCAGATGTGGTGAGTAAACTAAAAGAACTCCGAGACAAAATCGCCAGTGGTCAGTACGAACTTCAAAATGCCAGAGCAGAAGATCCAACTACATTAGCCCAACATCTGCAACAGCTTCGACAGCAGCGCAACGAATTACAAGATCGATACCTGCCTATCGGTTCTGGCTTTCAGTTTGAGCCATTCCGATCAACTCTCTCGCATCGCACCGCAATTGTTGAGTTTTACATGGCAAGCGATAAACTGCTTGTTTTCATTGTTACCAAACAAACCAAACAACCTATCGTTTTATCACCCAATTTAATAAACCTAAAGAAAATAGAAAATTTAGTAAACAGCTATCTGAAAGCCTATCGTAAAAACCACTCTCACTGGCAGCGCCGCTTAACTACCCGTCTGCATGTGCTGGCAAAAATTCTGCACATTGATGAAATTATTCAACAAATTCCAAAAGAGTGCAACCAGTTAATTCTAGTTCCCCATCGCTCTTTGCATTTGTTACCACTACAAGCTTTGTCACTTGCGGGAGAATCCCACCTTTTTGATAGATTTCCTGGAGGAGTCAGCTATGCGCCAAGCTGTCAACTGCTGCAACTCGCTAAAACTCGACAACGCCCCAACTTTACCCACCTGTTTGCCATCCAAAACCCCACAAACGACCTTGCCTATACCGACTTGGAAGTGCAAGCCATCACAGGCTACTTTAACCCCGTTAATATCTTCAAACACAAAACCGCTACATTAACAGCCATCAATCAGGCTAACCTAAACGCAATCCACTGTGCCCACTTTAGCTGTCACGGCTACTTTAACTTAGAAAATGCCCGCAAATCTGCCCTCATACTAGCCGATGCCCCCCTCACTACCGTACCCACCAATGCAGACACAAAACGATATCTCAACGTGCGCGAGGGTGAAACCCATGACTTGGATAAGTGCCTTACCCTCGATGCTATCCTCAGCCTCAACTTAGAACAATGTCGCCTCGTCACCCTTTCCGCTTGCGAAACCGGATTAATTGATTTCAAAAACACCAGCGACGAATACATAGGCTTACCCAGTGGCTTCCTCATCGCAGGTTCTGCCTGCGTCGTTAGTTCCCTCTGGAGAGTAGATGATATCGCATCAGCATTTTTGATGATTAAGTTCTATCAAAATCTCAAATCCGGCTCAACCGTCGCCCTTGCCCTCAACCAAGCCCAAACCTGGCTCAGAGATGCTACAAAAGAACAATTGGAGCAGTGGGCAAGCCAACTCCCCTTGGATGATGAACAGGAACTGCAATTGGATACTTTATTCTATAATTTACAACCAAGTAGCAAACCCTTTGAATCCCCCTACCACTGGGCAGCATTTTGTGCCATCGGTCAATAACCCGTGAAAACTGATAGCATCTTCTACAACCTGTTCCAAGCCTTTCCCAGCATCTTCTTTGAACTCATCAACTTTTCCCCTGAAGAAGCCGCTAGCTACGAATTCACTTCCCGCGAAGTTAAACAATTAGCCTTTCGCCTAGATGGTTTATTCCTACCCAAAACCAACGCACCTGACAAACCGTTCTACCTCGTGGAAGTTCAGTTTCAGCCCGACGCCTCCTTATACTACCGCGTATTTGCTGAACTCTTCCTCTTCTTAAAACAATACCAACCCCCTCACCCGTGGCAAATTGTTATCATTTATCCCAACCGCTCTACTGAACGAGAGCAACCCTTACATTTTGGCAACCTCTTAGCCCTAAACCAGGTGAGACGAATTTACCTGGATGAATTAGGAGAAGCCGCCGAACGCTCATTAGGGGTAGGAGTTGTTAAGCTTGTAATCGAGCCGGAAGAAACAGCCGGACAACTAGCTCGACACTTAATTGAACAAGCGCAGCAACAGCTAAGGGATGAACTTGTTCAGCGTGACCTGATTAATCTCATTGAAACGATTATTGTCTACAAATTACCACAAAAAAGCCGCGAGGAGATTGCCGCCATGTTGGGATTAAGCGAACTAAAAAATACCAGATTTTACCAAGAAGTCTTTGAAGAAGGGAAACAGGAGGCAAAATTAGAGACAGTGCCAGCATTGCTCCAGTTAGGATTAACTTCAGAACAGATTGCTGAAGCGCTCAAATTACCGTTGGAATTAGTCCAGCAAACTGCACAACAAATAACCAGTCAAGCCATGTCATTCTCTGAACAAAATGTTGCTACTTTAATTGAACTACTAAACCATCAACGTTCCCTATTTACCCCAGAAGACTTAGCGGAATTGGAGCAGGTAGTCGAGCCGTTACCAGATGATATTACAGAAATATCGAAGGCATTGTCATCATGGTTAAAAAAACACCCAATAATTCGCGAGGCGCAATTAAAACTTCTCCCCGACAAGTCAGGACAGAGAACACAAGGTAGCAAAGAAGACGTGGTTAAAACTCCCAACTACGAACTCAATAAACAAACCCTAAAAAATGCCATTCAGCAAAGCTCTTCTTCCCAGGATTCCCAGTCGTCAAACTCTAGCTCATGAAGGCTGCTAACCCCAGACTGACACTCTATGCCTTTCATCTACGTAACAATTTAGCTCAAGGTGAAGAACAACCCGTTGATGATGCGAATCACCTGTGGGAGCAATGTCAACAATTGGGTAAAAAGCTTAATGTTCCTAGACTTGAATCTTTGCTTGAGCGTCTCCAAGATAACCAGGGCAAAATTGCGATAAGTCCAAGTTGGGATAACCGAAAAAACGACTATATAGAATTACTCCAATCAGAACGTTGGTTAAGTTTTTCCGCGATTCCTAACGGGAGTGTACTACAACTCAGAGGCGCAGTTTATCCCCTCCAAATCCACGATACCTATGCCGTTGACATTACCTTGCGCTATCCTTATCCTCATGTTGAAATTGACCAATTGGCAGGATTAAATCCTCAAGGTTGTCTAAAAATCGCTCAAAGCAACTCTTTACTGGGGCAAACTCTAGTCCTTTTTGCCCAGCCAGAGGGGAAACTCAACGACATTCAAGCCTTTACGGATAACTGTCTGAATGCAATTGTGCCAGAATTAGACAGACAAAATTACAGGCTTTCTGCTCAAGGTAAATTTTTAGGTAGTCCAATTTTTGAATATAACAATATTCAAGAAAATCTGGCTCAACTCAGCCATATTCTCATCTGGCTCAATTACCACCCTCAAACGGAAACCTTAGAAACAGCCGTAGATTACGGTCAACCTCTGATTAATCTACTGTGCTGTCGCCATAAAATAATTTATGCCTACTCTCAATCTCGATGGTGCAATCAGCAGGAACGAAAGCTCTACAGACAATTAGATGGTAAAGCCAAAGGATTGCAGCACTTGCCCTCGGAGCCTACTCAAAGGCTAAAAAAACTCAAAGAATGGCTCACCGAACTTTCTCAAACTGCCTTTGACTACGCTAACCACCTGCGAGATTTAGAACTTCATCGTACCACCATTGAAACGAATAACAAAAACTATCAATTTTGGCTGAATCAGCTTAAGGTTATTAGCCTTTATAAAGAGGATAATCTGGAATTATGGCAACAATTTATTAGCCAAAAATCGGAAAAATTTATTGAACAAATCAACACGGATTTATCTTATCTTCTCCCCAGTCAGCAACTATTCCAGCAGATGATAGAGACAATCCGGGGAATTGTTGAAACAGAACAGGCTGAGAGCGATCGCGCTACAGAATCAGCGGCTCAAAAACGACAACAACGCTTAGAACTGATCATTACCGTTGTCAGTACAGGTTTAGCCGTTAGTGGAATCTCGTCTCAAGTCACTTCTGAACCTGTAAAAACGCTCATCACTAAAAATCAACCCTCGGATAGCCCTGAAGCTGCCATTCCCCTTTATCTTTCCTACTACAATTTCCTTGACGTGCTGTTTCACATAATCGTGGGAGTTCTCATAGCGCTTCCTGTAGGTCTAATAGTTTGGTGGATGCAAAAACGCTCAAATCGCATTCGTTAACTTCGTCCGCTGACCCTAAATAGGATTGCTATAGACAGCTTGCGGAATAATGATGGTTTTATAGAGTTACCGCAATAAATCGAGCACTATCCATTCTATGCACCATCCCTTCCTCATCCTCTCCTTGTCAAGGGGAGAGAACTCGAATGGCTTTATCCCCATCTCCCCCACACCATAAGCCAGATGCCCGGAATTATGAAGTAATATTAAGAAGAGATGTTAATCCTATCAATATTGTGAAGTCTAATCTCGCATTCCCCTTCAGCAAAACTCTCAAAGGCAGTCAATGGCAAACCATCCTAGCCGATAGCCTCACCGTATTCTGGGGCGAGTGGTTAAAGCTGCGGGTGAGAATCCTGCAAGTCGCGGCGGCTGGACTCATCTCCCCAGTGATTTACATTATCGCATTTGGGTTGGGATTAGGTAGCGCCCTCGATTCAGCAATGGAACCTGCGGCGGGTGACAACTATTTAGAGTTTATCCTACCGGGAATGATTGCTCTATCGTCAATGACGATTAGCTTCAGTGGAACCACCTTTTCGATATGCGGTGAACGGCTTTACACCAAGACATTTGCTGAAACACTACTGATGCCTGTACACCCGTTAGCACTGTATTTGGGTAAAATTCTAGCTGGAATCGTGCGTGGGTTGATGACATCCGGTTCGGTGATTATTGTAGCGGTTCTGTTTACAGGTAAAGTTTTCAGCTTTATCAATCCCTTATTTTTGCTAGTGTTACTGCTGAATTGCGCCGTATTTTCTGGTTTAGGGGTAATTGTGGGATTGAATGTCAAGTCTTTAGAATCCGTGGGACTGTACAACAATTTTTTGATTGTACCGATGTCATTTTTGGGCGCAACGTTCTTTGATCCGAGAACGTTACCCTTGGCATTAAAAGTTATCGTTTACTTGTTACCCCTCAGCTATGCCAGTACCGGATTACGGGCGGCTGCTTATTTACCTCTATCCCAGTTTCCCTGGTATTCTATCCCAGTGTTATTAGCCTTCGCGATCGCACTATCGTTTATCGGGGCTTACAAATTCGCCCACCAGCAGGATTAGATCTAAATTTTAATTCCCTGTTCTGTGTTCCCTAAGTAGTCGGACAAAAGAAAACGGCACGCTCATTAATTTATGTAAACAGCCCTCAAACTCTTACTGTTGCCTGTTCCCTAATCTCAACCGTTAACTTTAATTGTGTCTTGTGTTCTAACGTGTCATTCTGAGCCAAGTTAGCTACTCACCAGCCGCTTGGGCTCTCCCGTACTTGTGGTGGAAAAGCCTATATTAGTGATAGCTTCCCTAAAAACATTGTTTTGAAAGTCTTGCCCCACAAAGTTTCCAAGAATAATCAGGTTTGCTTATCACCCTAGGTACGGGAGAGCCAATCGAGCCGACCAATTGCTGCCAGATTGGTGATGGGTGAGGTATCACTGACAACAATCATAGTAAGCCCATTGACTGCAAGGTTTGAATATCTGACTGAAAATCTTCTACATCATAGTTGATACAAAGTCCTCGTTTCCCTAATTCGTGTTGGAACTCAATTACGCTCAGTCCAGTCCAGGCGCGGACTTTGCCACTGCTGATTTTTTCTTGTTTGTACAGCATGATGGCAATCTCTAGCTTCAGTTCATCCTCAGTCATCTTGGTGGCTTGGAGGATGTCATTCGGTATGACTAGACTCATCGGTTTCGGTTGGAGGACATTGAATTATTCTGATTCTAAGGATAAGCGATTCTGCATCACAAAGGTTCTGGGGTTTGGCTCAGTGTCCACCCACTTATCCCAATCTCCCCCACACCATAAGCCAGATTCCCGGAATCATGAAGTAATATTAAGAAGAGTTTCCCTGGTATTCTATCCCAGTGTTATTAGCCTTCGCGATCGCACTATCCTTTATCGGGGCTTACAAATTCGCCCACCAGCAGGATTAGATCTGAATTTTAATTCCCTGTTCTGTGTTTCCTAAAAAATGACAAATGACTTCATTACGTTAGAACTGCGATGGTTCAATCGGGGTATTTTACCAACACAGGTAAACGATTGGTTTGCCACAGATTGTCCAGGCGAGACATTAGGATTGCCCGAAACAAGGGAGGATATCTATCTTTATATCCCCGATTGTCCTTATCTGAATATTAAATTTCGGCAAGGCAGTTTAGAGGTTAAGTGGCGTAAGGCGGAATTGGGTATGCGGCAATTTGGTGGCTTCGGGGAAGGCAGTATTGAACAATGGATTAAGTGGAGTTGTCAAGACTCAACGTCTGAGAGTCTAATGCCCAAAGGCGGCTTGATGCAAGGATCATGGGTGCAGGTGAAGAAAGCGCGATCGCAACGTTTTTACCAAGAGATTACCTATGAATTAACCCAGCTTACAGTTAACAATGAGAATTGGTGGACAATTGCGTTTGAGGCACTTGTTGAAGTTGACACTATGAATTTGGAGGAATTTGATCAGGGTATTAGCGAAATAGGTCAGACTTATCAGGGATTATCCTTACAAAATCACCAGTCTTGTGCCTATCCTACTTGGCTGAATCAGGTTGTTTAGAGGTTTAGTATAAACATTCATTTGTAGGGTAGTAGGGGTTTGGTAACCAAACCCCTACTGATTTACATCATTGATCCGCGATGTGACAAATCGATCCATCCAATTTTCCAAATATGCCCGATTTTCTGCCTGTTGTTCCGGTTGCGTCGTATCCAAGGGATGAGGCGCTAAACCTAAAATTGCCGCCGTTGTGACACAAAACATTGACTTCTGAAACGTTTGGCAAATCTGCACCCGCAAGTCATCCTCTCCCCGACGCGATCGCTGATACACTTGATGCAGATAGTCGGGTAAGTAATGACGCATATCCTGCATCAATAATGTCGGTGGAATCCCCGCCCCCCCAATCGGTAACGGATCAGCATATAATGCTCCATAAGTAAACTTACCTTGTTCTGGCGGAATCTGATTAGCTTGGGCGTTATAGGAAACTGTCCCCAAAAACGGCGTTCCCCGAAAGAAAATCGCCTCCACATAGGGTACCGCTGTATCCATCAGAAACGTTAACCCAGCGGATTTAGGAATTATCTCATACTCGCGATCGCGAATTTTCACGCTGTATGTAATCGGTTTATTCGCCGCCGCTACTAACCCATTTAAAATATGTTCGACAACTTGCGGAATTGTCTTAATTTCCCCATTGTCATAGCGATTAGATAACTCCATAAACATATCACTCATCACCCGCCAGAATTGCCCCAAGCCACTGTAATATGCCATCTGACGCACTTGTTCGGTGAGAAAATCGGGAAATAATTCATTTATCCCTTGAACAAAAGGATTCCGCTGAAACTTTGCCTGAATCGCAGCGGCACAGTGTTGCTCAAATTCTGGCGTATCTAGATAAGCATCTAATTTTCCACCCCCATGCCAAAACATGGCTTTCATACAGTATTCCGCATATTCAAAATTAATCCGATCATGCCACCAGTGCTGCAATAGCTTCTGGACAGAAACCTCCCCGTTGAAGTATTTAAAAAAGGGAAAAAAGACTAAAAACTGATTCTCAGAAATATAAATTAGATTGCGGGAATAGGCATCTAGGACAATACCATAACTATGTAAAATACCCACAACCTCTAGCACATTCTCCGGTGAATCTACTAGCAGGGCTTGACCTGAATTCAGGCGTTTAATGTAAGGTTCTAGGGGATGATTTTTAAGTTTATTTTGACTAATAACCATAGCAATTACTTTTGAGTGTGTAGGGGCGGGTTTTACTCTTATCATTTCTGACTTAACCCAGATGTAACTAAACCCGCCCCGACTGATCCGTTAGAATGACGAATGACATAATACAACTGACCCAATTATTATCGACTCACCTCGACGCCTAAAGCCATTGTTGGTGAATTCGTCACCATCGTCGCTGTGGTTGTTTCACTCAACCGCACTAACCATCCCGGTTGAATGCCAAAAATTACAATCAACACCGCTAAGACAATCGCCGGTATCCGTTCACTCCAATAAACACGGGGTAAATCAATCACCTGCGCCGAGAGACGACCAAAAAAGGTGCGATCCAGCAAAATTAAGAAATACACTGCCGTTAAAACTGTCCCAATCATACACAGAAGGGTTTGCACCGGAAACGCTGGAAAACTACCCCGAAATACCAGAAATTCTGAAATAAATCCTACCATTCCCGGAATTCCCGCACTCGCCATCACCGCTAATACCATGAAGCTACCAATCAAGGGTAATCCCCGTTCCCGATTCAATAGTCCATTGAGAACATCTAAATCCCGCGAACCCGTCTTCTTATAAACCACCCCCACCAGGAAAAACAATAACGCCGAGATTAACCCATGACTCACCATTTGCATCACCGCCGCCACCAGCGAAATTGATGTCCCTGCGGCGGCTGCCAGTAGAATATAACCCATGTGCGCCACTGAACTAAACGCCACCATCTTCTTCATATCCCGTTGCGCGATCGCATTAAACGCCCCATAAAGCACACTGACAACCGCCCACGTTGCTAACCAGGGGGCGACGACTGTCCAAGCTTCTGGAAATAATCCTAAACCAAAGCGCAATAATCCATAAGTGCCTAACTTCAGCAACACCCCCGCCAACAGCATGGAAATCGGCGTAGATGCTTCAACGTGGGCATCGGGTAACCAAGTATGAAAGGGTACTAAAGGAATTTTAATCCCAAAGGCGATCAGAATTCCGCCTAATAACAGCAATTGACGACCTACAGGCAATAATGAAGCTAAGTTTTGCACATTACTGTAGGCAAAGGTATTTGCCCCACTCAAAAAGACCAAGCCTAAAAAGACAGCCAAAACCAGCGCCCCAGACGCTGCTGTATATAAGAGAAACTTGGTTGCTGCATAGCCGCGCCGTTTTCCGCCCCAGATGGCAATTAACAAATATAAGGGAATTAATTCCAATTCATAAAACAGGAAAAACAGCAATAAATCTTGTGCCAAAAACGCCCCAGCCACCCCAGCATTTAATAACAGAATTAGCGTGTAATAAAATCGAGGGCGTTCTAAATCCTCATCGGTACAGTAAACCGCCATCGCGGTAAGTAAACCATTCAACACCAGCAAGGGCATTGACAACCCATCGATGCCTAAACTGTAGGTTAACCCAATCGACTCAATCCAAGACCAATTCTCTTGAAACTGAAGACTCATCTCACCCGGATTAAACTGCGCGAGTAGCACCAGTGACCAAATAAATAGACCACTGGCAACGATGAGTGTAACTTGACGCGCCCCTTTTGCCATCAGTCTAGCGGGCAAAAATCCTACGACTAGGGCTGTTAATAGCGGGACTAAAATTAAAGCACTTAGCATAATTTGGTCAGTTGTCTTATGTCATTCGTCATACTCGCTTCCCTTGAGAAGCAAACCAAATCATTTTCATTGGTCATGATCCTCTGCGTACCTCTGCGTTAACCTCTGCGTACCTCTGCGTTAAAAAAATATAACTTTTGATACCAACAAATCAATCAGATCAGGTTTAGCCACAC
The DNA here is from genome assembly GCF_046565525.1 of Coleofasciculus sp. Classification (NCBI taxonomy): domain Bacteria; kingdom Bacillati; phylum Cyanobacteriota; class Cyanophyceae; order Coleofasciculales; family Coleofasciculaceae; genus Coleofasciculus; species Coleofasciculus sp. The sequence goes on from NZ_JBKHUP010000009.1 coordinate 14,344, forward strand.
TTGGGTTAAGTCATAAATAGTTAAACCCACCCCTACAACCGACAACATTTTTATTGCCCATTCAGAAACAACCACCGTTCCCAGGACCACTGACTGAGGGGCCAACTCATTAACACTGCTAATACGCTGACGCCGATGAGAATCGTTAACAGGTAAAACTGGGATTTCCCCGAAACACTATATTTCAATGATTGACCGCCAACGACAGTAGCCAGACCAACTAAATTCACCGCACCATCGACAATATGACGATCAATCCAAGCGGTCAGTTTAGAAAATAGGTCAACGGCAAATACCACAGTCAGGTTGTAGAGTCGATCGACGTAAAAATCATAAGCTAAAAGGTCTTGCAAAAATCTCACGGGTAAGCTAATAGATCTTAGTCCAGTTCTGGGCAGATCAATTAAACCCCCGATCGCACAACCGACTACGCTGGAACCCAATAGTAATAGTTGGGGTACTTTAACCAGGTACTCATACCTATCAGGGGGTAACAAGTTTAATTGTTGCAGCAACAAAGGCATAATCAGAGTAATCAGAGTTAACCCCACCATCGGAAACGCCATGGGCCAGGCGACTTCAGGAGTGCGGCGGGTTTTTGGTTGGGGAGTGCCTAAGAATATTAAGCGAAAGACGCGGGTTAGTCCTAAGGCGGTAATTCCATTCACCACGATAAAGGTGGCGACTAATCCGGGTGAATCAGTCCACAGGGAGTTAATACCTTTACTTAATGCCCAATACCCCCCTAGGGGCAATAGCCCAATCATCCCCGCCGTTCCGACGACAAAGGCAGTGGTTGTCGCGGGCATCCGTGACCACAAGCCGCCCATCTCGGTGAGATTTTGGTTACTGGTGGTGAGAATAATCGAACCGGTACTCATAAATAATAGGGCTTTGGCAAAGGCGTGGGCGAGGAGTAACGCCGCTGCAATATCAGCGCGTCCGGTTCCGACGGCGATAAACACCAATCCTAAATAGGCACTGGTGGTATGGGAGAGCGATCGCTTAATATCAACTTGGGCAATAGCGACTAAGGATGCACCAATTGCCGTCACTGTGCCAATCACCACTAACACGGATAAGGTGACTGAGGATAGGGCTAAAATCGGCAGCAGTTTAATCAACACATAAGCCCCACAGCAGACAACCAACGAATTCCGCAAGACGGAGGCGGGGTTTGGTCCTTCCATTGCTTCATCTAACCACAAATGCAGGGGAAATTGAGCGCATTTCCCCAGGGGTCCAGCGATTAAGGCGAGTCCCAGTAACGTGGCGAAGACGGGGGAGAGGGTGGCGGTTCCTGCCCAATCATATAGGTTATTAAAGTCTAAGCTACCGGCGAGGCTTGCCAGTGTCACCACCCCCATTAACAGCAACATGTCTCCCACCCGTTTAGTGAGAAAGGCATCTCGTGCAGCGGTAACCACTAAGGGTTGAGCATACCAAAAGCCGACGAGTAAATAGGTGGAGAGGGTGAGCGTTTCCAACAGGGCGTAGCTTAAAAGTAAGGAATTACTCAACGCAATCCCACTCATCGCCCCTTCAAAGAATCCCATTAAGGCAAAAAAGCGAGCTAATGCCCAGTCTTTTTCCAAGTAGCCTAGGGCATACAGCTGCGCCAATAGGCTGAGGCTGGTAACCACTTCTACAGCGCCTGTACTCACGGGAGACACTTCTAGGGCGAAGGAGAAATTGACGCCGCCGACTTGTAGCCAGTCGAACACAAACTCGTTCACCATCGGCTGATTTACGGCAGACCGAAAAATCACTCCGCCGTGAATACAGGTAACAATCGTCATTAATATGTTAAAATAGGCAGCCGGACGGGGACCTGTGCGACGAATCACACCTGTTGCCCAAGGTAGGGTTAAAATTGCGCCAATTAACCCGTAAAATGGTACTAACCAAATTGTCTGATTCAGAAACTCTGTCATCCCGCTTGCATACCTCGTTGGTTGATCATATAGATACAGAATTTTGCTTATTAACAGGGGGATTCTCTTCTCGTGCTCACCGTTTGAGTCCCTCTATTTAAAAGTCAGCTTAATCAAAGTGATAAACTGAGCTTATACTAGAGACGCTTGACCTTCTCTCCCTGCTTCGGTTCTTCTGTCCTAACCCGTTGCCCCAGCTTGAGATGAGGTGATTACCACGACGCCTGGAAATAAATCATTCAACTTATAGAAAGATTATCAAAAAATTATAAAACAAAGCCAACTTTTGGCAAAAGCTGAGAATTTTGCCTAACCTCTCGATTATTATCGCGCTAACGTTAAGTTTTATTAAACAGTTTGATTAAGAATTATCATAATAATTTATATTGTCAATTGTGCCAAGCTTCTCTATGCTTGATTTTGGCTAGTAATTTATGGCTAGAATTCGGCATTCCCGTCCAAATTTTTGCCCAACCGGGATGGGCTGACTCATCGTCAACGTAGTTGCAAGGAGAAAATCAACGTGCCAATTGCTGTAGGAATGATTGAGACAAAAGGCTTTCCGGCTGTCGTCGAAGCCGCTGATGCCATGGTGAAAGCCGCCCGTGTCACCTTAGTGGGGTATGAAAAAATTGGCAGTGCGCGGGTCACGGTGATTGTTCGGGGCGATGTCTCAGAAGTCCAAGCCTCCGTCGCCGCTGGCGTAGAAGCGGCTAATCGGGTCAATGGGGGTGAAGTCGTATCAACCCACATCATTGCCCGTCCCCACGAAAACTTGGAATATGTCCTACCGATTCGATATAGCGAAGCCGTGGAACAATTCCGAGCCTATTAGCGATACCTCTACGCTTAGATTGGGCTAAATCCTGGCGCTGCTTAGGCGTCAAAACAGACAAACCCCTAGATTTTGGAGAAACGTTTATGTCAATCGCCGTTGGAATGGTAGAAACCCTTGGCTTTCCGGCTGTCGTCGAAGCCGCTGACGCCATGGTAAAAGCCGCCCGCGTCACCTTAGTCGGGTATGAAAAAATTGGTAGTGGTCGGGTAACGGTTATCGTTCGGGGCGATGTCTCGGAAGTCCAAGCCTCCGTCGCCGCTGGTGTAGAGAACGTCAAGCGCGTCAATGGGGGTCAGGTTCTATCCACTCACATTATCGCCCGTCCCCATGAAAACCTAGAGTACGTGCTGCCGATTCGGTACACTGAAGACGTGGAACAGTTCCGGGAAAGCACCAATGCTATCCGTCCGCTTAACCGTCCTTAATTATCCTTAAGTATAAAGAATGGGAAAGGCTGATTGGGAATTGGGGGAGCCGCAAGACTATCTCCCTTGAGGGCCGAAACTCAATCTGCCAAAATCCAACTATCCAAAATCCCAGCAGTGGAGGATAAATGCAAATTGCCAGAGTGCGGGGTACAGTGGTCAGCTCTTGTAAAGAACCTAGCCTAAGAGGTGTAAAATTTCTCTTAGTACAGTTTATAGACGAGGAGGGTAAACCTCTACCCAACTACGAAGTGGCAGCAGATATCGTCGGTGCGGGTACGGATGAGTGGGTTTTGGTGAGTTGTGGCAGCGCAGCACGTCAGGTGGGTGAAAGTGATAAGCGTCCTATTGATGCTATGGTAGTGGGGATTATCGACACGGTTAGTGTAGATAATCACATTCTCTACAGTAAGAAAGATCAATATCGATAGTGTGGGGTGAGAAGGTAATCCGAAATCGTTAACACCAATTACGAGCAAGCTCTGAGTCGGACTCACTTGTCGGTCTAAGATTACTAACCGCCAAACAGAGGACCCAAACCCTGATTTGGCGGGGAAACCCAATAAGTATTCTACGATCTTTATCTTCCCATTTGGGCAGACATCCAAGGGATTTGGATGAGCAATTTGGATGAAATGCTCTTGGTTCAATCCCAGAAAACAAAACGTTGATATACGTTGTCAAAGGCAGGAAAATATTATCATGGTAGTTCGTAGCTACGCGGCACCCCCGACCCCTTGGTCAAAAAGTTTGGCGGAACCCCAAATTCACGAAAGTGCCTACGTCCATTCGTTTTCTAACATTATCGGAGATGTCAAAATCGCCGAAAATGTCCTGATTTCTCCGGGGACTTCCATTCGAGCAGACGAAGGTGGACCATTTTACATTGCCGCTGGCTCGAATATTCAAGATGGAGTGGTGATTCATGGCTTAGAAGATGGGCGAGTGATGGGAGATGACCAAAAATCCTACTCGGTCTGGATTGGCAAGAATACCTCTATCACTCATCTATGCCTAATTCATGGTCCAGCTTTCATTGGAGATGATTGCTTTATTGGCTTTCGCTCCACCGTGTTTAATGCTCGCGTCGGTCATGGCTGTATCGTTATGATGCATGCCTTGGTGCAAGATGTGGAAATTCCGCCGGGGAAATATGTACCTTCTGGAGCAGTGATTAATAACCAGCAGCAAGCGGATCGACTGCCCGATGTCCAACAGGAGGATCTCACGTTTGCTCACCATCTTATCGCATGTAATGAGGCATTGCGATCGGGGTATCAGTGTGCAGAGGATGAAGCTTGTATTGCGCCAATTCGCAATGAGAGGGTTCAGCCGTCTGAGTCGGATACCGAAAATGGAAATCAATCTTCTCGTCGTTCTTCAAATTATTCTTATAGTTCCATGCCTTCCTATACAGCCATAAGTTCAGACCTTCAGAAACAAATTCGTCAACTGTTAGCTCAAGGATATCGGATTGGTGCCGAATATGCAGATGAGCGGCGCTTTCGGACGAGTTCCTGGAAAAGTGCGATCGCGATTCACTCAGATCGAGAATCAGAGGTACTCGATGCTCTGAGCGATTGCTTAGCCGAACATGAGGGTGAGTACGTGCGCCTGATTGGGATTGACCCGAAAGTCAAACGGCGGGTGATGGAAGAAATTATCCAAAGACCAGGTGATCAACCATCCAAGTCCACCCCCTCTAAAGCGTCTTCGAGTTATCGTTATAGTCAACCTGCGGCGAGCAAAAACCGTCAAGTTTCCAGTTCACAACCCCAATTAGAGTCTGATCTTCAGCAAACGGTGGCGGGACTGGTCGCTCAAGGTTATGGGATTGGCTTAGAATATGCCGATGAGCGGCGCTTCCGCACCAGTTCCTGGAAAAGCGCGATGTCGATTCAATCGACTCGGAAATCGGAGGTGATGGCGGCGATTACCGAGTGCTTAGCCGAACATGAGGGTGAGTACGTGCGCTTGATTGGGATTGACCCCAATGCGAAACGACGGGTGATGCAAGAAATTATTCAACGACCTGATAGTAAAGCCTTGACAACAGGGACATCGGTATCCTCCAATGGTCGCCGCGCCAGCACCAGCACTCCGGTATCCGCACCCGCAAAACCGGATTCTGTATCACTAGGAGACACCTCTTTGAGCCGAGAGGCGATTGATCAAGTCCGGGGTTTGTTAGCTCAGGGCTACAAAATTGGTACCGAACACGCTGACAAGCGTCGCTTCCGCACCAGTTCCTGGCAAAGCTGTTCTCCTATCGAATCCAATCAGGTTTCTGAGGTGATTGAGGGGTTAGAAGGCTGTATGGCTGAACATAGTGGAGAATATGTACGTCTGATTGGCATTGATCCAAAAGCCAAGCGGCGTGTTTTGGAAACCCTGATTCAAAAGCCAGAGTGAGCAACCATTACCTCAGTAACTGTTAGAAGTCCGCTTGCCGAGAAAGGGTTATTTTCGATTGGGGATTTGAGATAGGGTAAGATTTCCTAGGGATTCTTTCTCCGGAATTGTTCAATTATAAATTGACAATCTTTAATCCTCAATCCCTTTCTTTGGCAGGAGAGGTAATCCGAAATTGCCTGTTTTACAATCGAGAAACTTCTGATTCTATTGACTTGATTATCTTCACGTTTATAATGTCTATAAATATAAAATGCATTTGCCCCTGCCACTAACATTGAGCAGTAACTCTCATGTCTATGTTCAAGGTGATGTAACTATTGATCCGAGTGCTGTGATCTCATCGGGAGTAATTTTACGGGCTAATCCTGAGAGTAAAATTATTATCGGGGCGGGTGTTTGTATTGGGGCTGGTTCAGTTATTCACGCTTACCAAGGAACCTTAGAGGTAGAAACCGGAGCTAGTCTGGGTGCTGGTGTGTTGGTCGTGGGTCAGGGTAAAATTGGGGCAAATGCCTGTGTCGGTCCATTGACTACGATTTGGAATGCTTCGATTGAGCGATTACAAGTTGTTCCCGCAGCGTCTGTCATTGGCGATTCAGGGCGTCAAGTTGCTGATGTATCCTTAAGTGCGACTCCTCCGGTTAGCCCCAATCCTCCAGAAGCGGTGATCCCATCTCCTCCATCTCCTCCTAAACAGCAGGAGGTCAAGCCGCCCGTTGATTCACAGATAGCATCTAGTGAGTCCACGACGGAGGAGAAACCTGAATCTGCCAACTTCCAGGAGGAAAAGTCAGTCTACGGACAAGGGAGTGTAGACCGGATTCTCAAAACTCTATTTCCCTACCATCAATAATTTGCACGTCTTTGTAGTTTAAGATCAGCGCACAGATGGGTCATACCGATAAGTTGTTAGGGTTAAGGTGTTGGGTTTCTTAGACTGGATGAGAGGCAACACTTAACAGCCAACAACGAAATGGAGAGCCGAGCTATGGAGTCATACAACCCTGGGATTGTCCCCCACGCCCCCTCTACTCAACGTAATCGCTTTCGTAACTCCTCTTTGGGTTTGGTGTCTACGCTCAGTTTCCCTGTGATTGTGAGTACGGCTGATGCGATGCTCAAGGCGTCTGGAGTGACGTTGGTAGGATTTGAGAAAATTGGCAGTGGTCATTGTACAGCAATTGTGCGCGGCGCTACAGCAGAAGTGCGGATTGCGGTGCAAGCTGGGGTTGAACATGCTAAACGAGAAGGTCGGTTACTGTCCTCTCTGGTGATTCCTCGACCATTTCCGAACTTAGAGGTTGTCTTACCCCTTGGCTCTCATTTGTTGGAAGAGGCGCAACAGCCGACGCGATCGCGCCATAGTTCCCAAGCTCTGGGACTTTTAGAAACCCGAGGCTTTCCCGCGATCGTTGGTGCAGCGGATGCTATGCTCAAATCAGCAAATGTAGAACTGACGGGATACGAAACCATTGGCGCGGGCTTATGTACTGTTATTATCCGGGGTCGGGTGGCGGAAGTCGCCATGGCGCTGCAAGTGGGGATGGCAGAAGCACAACGGATTGGGGAACTGGTTGCTGTTACCGTGATTACTCGACCCCTAGAGGATCTCGAACAAGCCCTACCCTTGGCAAGTTACTTCATTGAAGAGGAACAGACGCCCGAACCTCTAAGATTGCCTGTCGAGGTCAAAGAAACACAGAAAGAATTAGTCGAACTCCCTGATTTAAATAAATTGCCCGCGCCGACTAAAGAACTTGACTTGTGATGTTTGACCGATAAAAAAAGCGTTGCACCCAATGCCAACGATGACAGGATTAAGCTTCCTGTAGGGTACAGGCTAAAACCAAACCGCTTATTCCTGAACATACAACTGGGTTAGGGGGCAACGCGAGATGGAAGGAAGACTGTCACTTGTTTGGTGTTATTTGAAATCTTAACCCAGAGTTACCATAGGTAAAAATACATTGTTTTAATATAAATCATAGACTATAATCTATGCATTATTCGCCTAAGGAGGAGTTATCGTTGAAGCAAGCCACGCTGCATCAGCTCAAAGTATTTGAAGCCGTTGCTCGACATAATAGCTTTACTCGTGCTGCCGAAGAACTATTTCTCACCCAACCCACCGTGTCAATGCAGGTGAAACAGCTTACCCGAGCAGTTGGTGTTTCCTTATTTGACCAAGTAGGCAAACGTCTCTATCTTACCCAAGCCGGAGAGGAACTCGTCAAGACCTGCCGTGCCATATTTGAGAATTTAGAAAAATTTGAGATGACAGTCGCTGACCTGCAAGGGTTGAAACAGGGACGTTTGCGGGTTGCTGTGATCACAACAGCCAAATATTTTATTCCCCGGTTACTCGGTCCATTTTGTCGGCGTTATCCAGGAATCGATGTGTCGCTACAGGTGACCAATCACGAACACATCATTGGTCGTCTAAATGACAATGCTGATGACTTGTATGTCATGAGTCAACTACCAGACTATCTGGATATTACCTACGAAGCCATCATGGAAAATCCCCTGGTCGTGATTGCGCCTGCGGATCATCCCTTAGCCAATGAAACCAATATTCCCCTGGAGCGCTTGGGGGATGAACCCTTTATTATGAGAGAACCGGGGTCAGGAACGCGCAAGGCGGTGCAAGAACTCTTCGATGCCCGTGATATTACCCTAAAAGTGCAGCTTGACTTGGGCAGCAACGAAGCGATTAAACAAGCGATCGCGGGAGGGTTGGGTATTTCGGTTTTATCCCGTCACACCCTAGCATTAGAAGGCATCTGCAATGAACTGACGATTTTAGATGTCGAAGAATTCCCAATTGAACGATACTGGTATGCCGTTTACCCAAACGGCAAACAACTCTCCATTGTCGCTCGCACATTTCTCGACTATCTGCTCACGGAAGGCAAAGACTTTGCCCAAAAAACTGCCCCACGCCGAACCTCGGCACAAATACCATCTAATGGAAACCCTCCCCCTAGCGCTGCAGACTCCGAGGATCAAGGGCATCCCGTAGACCATCCCCCAGCAAGTTAAAGGCTAAAACCGTCAAAATAATCAGTACGGCGGGGGGCCAAATTAACCAGGGTTGTAGCACCAAAATCGAAGCATTGGTTGCCAAGGACAGCAAATTTCCCCAAGAGGGGTCAGGTTGCTGAATTCCCAGACCGATTAAACTTAGCACCGACTCCGCCACAATAAAACTAGGTACAGCCAGAGTCGCCGAGATAATCACATAAGTCGCTGTTTGGGGCAGAACATGACGCACAATAATGTATAGCGGCTTAGCCCCCATGGCTTGGGAGGCTTGGACAAATTCTCGTTCTTTAATCGACAAAACCTGTCCGCGAATCACCCGTGCTAATCCAGCCCAGCCAATAAACGACGTAATCAAAACAATTAATAAAAATCGTTGGGCGCTGGTTAGTCCTGGTGGTAACACGGAAGCCAGCGCCACGAGTAGGTATAGGGTGGGAATCGTCATCATAACTTCAACTAGGCGCATAAGAATGCCATCGAGCCACCCCCCGAAATAGCCAGAAATTCCACCAACGATTAAACCCAGAGGAAAAGAGATCGCAATTCCCACTAAACCGATACTGAGACTAATGCGCCCTCCATGCACCAAACGACTAAATTGATCGCGACCTTGCTCATCAGTACCTAATAGATTCAGTTTACCTTCACCAATCGTACCGAATAAGTGCAAATTCATCGGAATTCCGCCAAAGATCTCCACCTCTTCAAAGTTGGGGGGTAAGGGGAAACGAAGTTGGAGAAACTGGTAAGCCGAACCTTGAACAAATAAGCGGATGGGGGATGGATTTTGCCAATCCACAATGAGTTCTCGTTCCCCTGTCTCTAAATCCGTTGGTCCTTGGGTGGTTGGATAGACGTGTGGACCAATAAACCTGCCCTCAGGAGTGCGCCAATAGACTTGGGTTGGTGGCAACAGGGAACCATTCGGTTGGGAGACATAAGGGTCATAAGGGGCTACAAAATCAGCCGCAATCACGGCAATGTAGAAAATCAATAGCACGATCGCGCCAAACCGAGCTAGGGGGTTCTTTTTCAGTTTTTGCCACCAGTTCATAGGTTAGGGGTTAAGAGTGAAGCTGTTGTGCGAGTTGTCGGTGTTCTTCTTCGTTCTTTTCGTGTTCCACCACAAACACGTTGGAGTAGAGGTTGGCGGTGATTTGCTTACCCTCTTGAGTTAGGGAAAGGTAACGCAGAGCTTCCTGAATAAAAGGAAACACTCCATTCCAGTAAAACCGAGAATAACCAGCGCGAAGGTCACCAGGATGCTCATATCCTAAGGCTTGATTGACACCTGTTTCTTCAAACTCGTAATATAGAGAACTAATTTTCTTGAGATAGCGGGGATCAGAAAGCTGACCAATTAAGTCAGAGGCACGAATCAAACCGGGATAGTTCAGGGTATCTCGATGATCCCCTTCTTTGGGAACCGGGAAACGAGTCAGTTCAATATTGAGCTTAATCAGTTCAGCGTCAATCAGTTTGTGACCGCCAAATCGCTCATCAATAAACAGTTTCGCCCGATCAACATGATGAGGCGTTAGGGATGCATCGGTAGCGCCAGGGGGCAGATGCACCATCTCACCATGTTTGCCCGTCGCGTACAGTCGTTCAGTTTCGCGATCCTGACGACAGACTCCTTTAACATAGCCAATGTCGTGGCAAACCAGAGAAATGATAAAGTGCAACCAATCTTCTGGAGTGACGCCACCTTCACGGATATGCTTGCCTCGGAGAATCTCCTGACCCACTAAGGTGACGAGGATAGAATGCTCGACATTATGATAGAGGGCGTCGCTGTTGGCAATATTTTCCATTGCCATACTGCCTGCCCAAGCAATAATGTCCTCATAGTCAGTTTTCAGCCCTCCATAAGTCCGGTGGTAGCCTTCCCGGAGTCTTTGGACAAATGAGTTTATGAGAATTTCTGTTGCGTTAAACATCCTGGGTAATCCCTGCGGAGTGCAATGGTTTGAGGATTGATGGAACAGTTACAACTCTATACTTTACAGGATGCAACGAAATTAGGCTGATTGCCATCTAAAGATTCACAACCTCAGAGTGTTTTTGGTCATTTGCCATCGCCAAAACTTGATATTCCGTAGGGTGGGCATTGCCCACCAAGCTTCAGTCAGTACCATTCGGGTTCAGCTTTTGTGTCCAGAAGCAGGCAGATATAAGACAAATTTATAGAAGGCGATGGTGAAAGCCTTCGTCCTGAGCTGGCGAAGGATCTATCCGAGGGATGAAACCGAGCAAGGCGTTTCAGCCGAGTAGGGATTTGGTATGCCAAGCCCCTACTTTAGTTGCCTAGTACTCTGAATATATCCTTTAGACGGTTAGACGGTCATAATCTGAGCTTTGTTAAAAGTCTGAAAGCCTAGGGTAAGCAAGGAATCCAGATCTTGTTGATGTGTGAGGTGTGCCTGTTCGATAAAAGAGGAGATAGCGATCTTGAACTGCGAAAATCCAGGCTAATATAATAAAATCACACCACTGATGACAACAAAATACATTGATTCTAGAGGTGGAAAATCAGAAGCTTTTAAAGCAACCCGAACATCAAGACAGTACCAAATAAAGTACCAAATAAAATTGCTAGAATATACTCTTGATTTTTATCAGCAATTGCAAGTTCAAATTGAAAATTATTTAAAATCACGAATAAAAAATAATAATGTAGTGATCGAGTTGGCTCTCCCGTACATAAGGTGATAAATTTTCCTTATGTGTGTGGCGATTGGCTTGATTTGAAGAAAACCTAGCTTAATAGCTTGATTCGTTGGGAGTCCTTGGTCAACCCTCTACAGGGAAGCTCTTGACGCACTTGGGATGAACGCGGGTATAAACATACACTGCTAAGTTTTGTCCGATTGTTCCAGTTTTAGGGACATTTTTTCGGGTTTTTAAAAGCAGTATCAATGATATAATATTCTGTAGGTTCTCGTTGAGAGCTACTTGCGGGTGTAGTTCAGTGGTAGAACGTCAGCTTCCCAAGCTGGATGTCGTGGGTTCGAGTCCCATCACCCGCTTTGTCTAAAACCTAATCATATCAAGCTTTTCCGGCATTAAGTCGTGCCGCGCAGCAAAAAGAAACTATGGCAACGTGTTCATGAGTGTCAATCACCGGAGCAGTAAGCATTAAGATTATCAACTAATTGCTTTTCTGGGGTCGTTGCTTGCTGCAAATTCATCTCTGCCGCTTCCGCCGCTTGGCGGTCTTTCTGCTCAAACGCCACGGCGAAATCACGCATAGCTTGACTTGTATCGCGATACATATTAGAGAAACTGGTTTGATAGTCCTGTAACGTCTCATCGGTTACGTCTATCGCGTTCATTTCTGTAGATGCCTTATCCATGACCGCCGCCGCTTGTCGCATTGCCTCGGCTTGCGGATTTTCCTCTTGAACACCATTGGTCACAACTTTGGCATCACTAACCGCCTGATTCGCTACCTGAATCATTTGGTTACACTGAGAAACCTTGCTCTGACCACAGCTTACCGCTAATAGGCTAATCACAGCCGTGACAAAGAGCCTGAGGAAATTTCGCTGAGGACAATACATAAATGCTCTGGGTTTCCCTGGGGGATGTTGTCCATTTTTTCTCGACTGGCACGTCGATGTCGTTTGAGAAACGCTCATAATTTAGGATTAAGCCGTCCAAAATTGTAACGCTACTTCTAGCTTACTGACTTCTGCTGAGCTTCGATGGCAGCAGCAAGGCGTTGGAGTGTTTCCGTGAGTTGTCCAAGTTCTGCGAGTGACTCATTTTGATTTTCGGCTAAGGTTTGCACCGCATCACTCAAAGCGAAGAGTTGGTAACCCTGTTGTTGAACTTGATGCCCTTGGTGTTGTACCTGCACAGCCAAAGCATCAACCCGCTTTCCGAGACGGTCAATAGTCTCAGTTGTGGCAAGCACCGCCTCACCAATTTGTCCAACAATGGATTCCAAGCGGCTGATTCGAGCTTCCAGGGAAAGAGTCCCTTTGTTGGTAGAGTTGAGGTTGTTTTTAGCCTTTCCAGTCTGGGTGTTTCTATTCACCGATAATTGTTTCACTGCTTCTGCTTCAAAAAACTGACGTGAACTCCGAGTTTCTTAGAAAATAGCAGATGAACTACCCAGCCCTACTTCATTGAGGGCTGTATTTGAGCATCCAGCCCTGTAGAACTGCGTTTTCGACGCTTCACTTGCGGACATCGGCGATTAGGTTGTCCATACTGTACTAATGATGACGCCGTTGATGCCACTGCCAAGCATCGCTGATAATTTTACTTAGCTCCGGGTATTTGGCAGACCAACCCAGAATTTTTCTCGCCTTGTCGCTACTACCGACCAAAATGGGTGCATCACCAGGGCGGCGATCGCACTCAATGATTTTAATCTCTTTTTGGGTGACTTGCCTTGCTGTTTCAATCACCTGTCGCACGGAGAAACCGTTGCCACTGCCTAAATTAAAGATTTCACTCTTACCGCCACCTAACAAATACTCTAGCCCCAAGATATGGGCATCTGCCAAGTCGCTGACGTGAATATAGTCCCGCAAGCAGGTTCCGTCTGGGGTGGAGTAGTCTGTTCCCCAAATAGCGATCGAGTCTCGTTTGCCTAATGCTGTCCACAGGACTAAGGGAATCAGATGGGTTTCTGGATAATGGTCTTCACCCAGTAGTCCTTCAGGATTCGCCCCAGCCGCGTTGAAGAAGCGAAACACAATTGAACGTAAATTATAAGCGCGATCAAAGTCGGCTAACATGCGCTCCATCATCCACTTACTCGTCGCATAGGGATTGATCGGATTTTGAGGATGGTCTTCCGTCATTGGTACGTGCTGAGGCATCCCGTAGACAGCACAGGTGGATGGAAACACTAAGGTTTTCACATCAGCGGCGACCATGGCTTCTAAGAGGGTCAGAGTGCCACTGACGTTATTGCGGTAGTACTTGGCGGGGTAGGTAACCGACTCACCCACGGCAATATAGGCGGCAAAGTGGAGTACAGCAGCAATGTTGTGGGTGGCGAAGATTTGGTCTAACAGGGTGCGATCGCCCACATCCCCGATCACCAATTTTGCTTTCAGGATCTCTTCTACGAATTCTCGATGTCCACAAACCAGGTTATCCAGTACAACGACGTTATAACCTGCCCGTTGTAGGGCTAAGACTGTGTGAGAGCCGATGTAGCCAGCTCCGCCAGTTACTAGAATTTCGGGTTGGACTTGCGACACACTCAAACTGCCCCTGTTTCTTTTTATAGACTAACTTTACAAATATTTTTCCTCTTTGTCTTTGCCTGAGAAGCAATTTTGCTCAAAACTGCCTCGAAATTGGGGAGTGGTGATTAGTGAGGAGGGGATTGGGGAATAGGGGAATTCTCCCCCTGCTCTTAGAACTCCTCGCTCCCAGAGTTCTCTTACCTTATACCCCTCTTGTGGACAAAAGCACACAATTGCGTTCTACGCAGGGGTTGCTCAAACCCAAAGTAGGTAGTTGACAGGTTTGCATAAGTTTGACTGTCCGAAATGGAACTATAATGCCCGTGTTAGGGTAGTTTGAACCGTGGTTCTCCCTAGGTGATACGTTACACAAAACTTGATCCCAATCCCCCCTAACTTGTTAATGGTTATTTTGGGGAGTCAGACGAACCCGTCACAATTCCTCGCTCACCATCAAAACGTTACACCCTCAAAACACAATGTTTTTACTATTGACTCGAGTCCTACTTTGGCTGCTGATTGCAGTTATTCTTTACAACCTGTTTAAGAAGGTAATCCCCAAGGAGTATTTTACCTTGCTTGGGGGTTTATTTCTGTTTGGCTTCATTGTTGTGGCGTTTTTCTCTCCCAACAATGATGTGGTATCAACGATTTGGGAGGTTCTCTCGTTTCCCTTAAAGCCTGTTGGTGCGACCATTGTGCTGTTGAGTTTTGCCCTGCGCCAAGGGCTGGAGAAGTCAAAGAACCAGGTTTTGGCAGCCTTACTAATCTTACTTATAGCCAGCACGCCTTTTTTCTCGAACCTGTTGGCGGCGACTACAGAACAAGCAGTGGTTACACCTGAAGCGGCAGGGGCTCAAACCGCCTCAGCGATTGTGGTACTCGGACAAGGAACCACCCAACCTGATGAACCACCTCGAACCCAAATTCAACTTACCGATACGGGCGATCGCATTCTATATGCGGCTCAACTGTATCGACAATCGGGGAATAACCCTTTAGTCGTGGTTAGTGCTGGTCCTCGACCTAACCTGCAAGGAACTCAAGAGCAAATTGTCGAAGCCAATGATATCCGCGCCTTACTGGTTCAGTTTGGGGTTCCCCAAACTCGGATTGTGGTTGAACCGACAGGGACTAATCTCCGCACCAGCGCCGAAGAGGTTGAGGATATTTTACGCGATCGCGGAATAGCGGACAATCGCGTTTTTCTGGTTACTTCAGCCTATAACAGCCGTCGCGCTCAACAGGTGTTTAGAAGTGTCGGTTTAACCAATGTCATTGCTAAACCGACTGGCTTCTTTACTGTTCAACCGGGTTCAAGATCCACAGTTGACCAGTGGATTGCATCCTTTATCCCCTCTGTAGAATCACTGGCTATCACGACGCAAATTGTGGAGGAATTTTACACTTCGGTTTACTATTATTTGCGCGGTTGGCAAACTCCCACCATTATTTAACCCTTTCAAGAATCGGAAAAATCCGTGAGGAGGGGAAGTGCTGCGTTTTTCCGAAAGTAGGGGTGGGTTTCTATCATTTCTTCCCTCATCCAGATGCGGAGAAACCTGCCCCAATCTAGAGTTTTAGCTGGCGTTATCCCAGGTAGCTGTCAAAAGAAGTAATAAGTCATAACCTGAAATATTTGGCAGTTTAGGTTATCTGTTTAATCGAAAATGTGACAGTTTCTATTGATGGGTGCATACTGATTCGATTACTGAACTTATGTTCTAGTGCCAGAATTAACTCCCCTTCCCCATTTCCCCTATCATTCGATACTTTATGGATAATTCGATAATTTGGCGGATAAGCTGAAACATTATATAACCTAAGGTCGATGACAAGTCAACTCAGTGAGCCAGACACTGGAGGTTAAATGTTGAATGCCCAACTATTTCTCATCGATTATGGAAACGCTCAAAGAACACAGAGACCTTTTAGAGGTTGCTGAATTTTTTTTTGATGATGGCAAATTAATACAGGCAATTAGTTATGCTACAGCTTCTCTTGACTTGACGATCAGCTTTGCCAAAGGAATTATTTTAGAACTGCAACCCAATGAGGCTTCCAGCCTTGAAGAATTTGACGGATTTATTGTTCAGGATGAATTTGGCAAACAAAAAGTTAATGTTCAAGTTTCTCAAGAATTGCAAAAAATGCAGGAAATCTTGCTATGTTATGCTATACAAATAGATTATGAGAATTACTTGAGATATAGAAACTGGGTGGGTTATGCACTTATAACTGGAGCAAATACCCCTGAGGAAAAAGTCCAACTTTCCTTGGATATTAATAATATAGAACAGGCTCAGGCGAGAGCAGCTTTAGATTACTGCCAGCAGCTTGTTCAAAAAATTGAAAACAAAATTGATAAATTTCAAATGAGTTTTATTTAAGGTTTTAAGTATATAAATGGACAGAATACGGCAATAAAAATCGCCGTGGTTCTTTTCCGCTTTAGATCCCCCTTCCGTCCCCCTTTAGATCCCCCTCCCGTCCCCCTTAAAAAGGGGGAAGCCAGAGGATGCGGGAGCTTTTTTCTATCCGGAGTAACAGCAGTCCCACTAGACTAACTATGGGTGCAAGCATAGTCTAAAACGGGTTCTTGAAATCGGTTAGCTTTAAAATAGTTTTCATCCACGGACATAGTATCCGTTACTTGACCATTTTCCACATCGCCAACTTTAATTCTAGATAACAACTCGCGTTGGCAATTCCCCGAATATCTGACATATTTGCCATTGGCGTTCACATCAAAGTTAATCGCGTCTCCATTACGACTAATGGTATTAATCCCGACTTCCCAAGGTTGGGGATTGACCCTACCTAATTCACCCCCAGACGAGGCTTTAGTCCCAGGAACGGGTCGCCATACGACACCTTCAATGGAATTTAAGCAGGCATTTTTACCACTCATATCTTTAAAGCAGTCGCCGTTCTTGTTGAAAATAACCACTTGATCAACACTATTAAACTGTTTTAGTGTGTTGGTTACCGCTTTTTGGATTACCGCATCTTCGCCAATTCCAGCCGTAGGGACTGTCCGACAAAATTGGAGTTGGGCAATTCCATTGGAGATATTAATAGTAAAGTTTTTCCCACAGGTGGATTCGCCTCGGAAGTCAACTATATTAGTAAATCCTTGCTCTTTTTCGGCGGACGTTGGTCCTTGAATAATTTGCTCAATTGCAAATTCGGCAACATCGACGCGGGATGTGGCTCGGTTAACAGGTTCAACGTAGCCTATCGTTTGATTGTTGGCGGAAGGCTTGGGTAAAAAGACTTGAATTTGCCTGAGATCATCTGCATTTTGGCTAATTTGCGATTGTGAGGTGGCTGGAGAGTTCTCTGGAGGGGTTATTGAGGTACTCTGGGCTTCCTTAGTCGCTGCGGTGGTGAAGGATAGCGCCAAGACAGCACTCATCAATAGGGATTGGTGTTTCAAATTGATTTTACTCCGATTCATAAAGTCAGTCGCTCCTTAGTCGCCTACTGTTTTATGATCAAAGTCAATTCAATTTTATTCATCTTGCTAAAGTAATACTATTGTTCTGATAATGTTTTTAAAGTCCTGGTTCCGTCAAGTAACCGCATAGCCAGTCATTGGACGTACTTCAGGAGGTTTAAACCCCAATACAATATGATCTTTCGGAATTCCCGCATTTTCCAAATCTAGTGCAATTCCATCTTCCGTTCCATCTCGTTGAATCCACACTTTATTACCAATAATATCAATCGTTAACTTTAATTGTGTTCACCTCCTCTCAGTATGCCGCAAGCTTGATGGCAGCAGCTATACTTCTCTGACTTTTCACGGGAAGTCTAGAAACCTGAGTCGGGGCGGGTTTAGTCACATCTGGATACAACCGAAAAGATAGTAGTGAAACCCGCCCCTACACACATTGCCCCAAATACCGTGAAAAGTCTGATACTTCTGCTTTTTTTCACTAGGATTAATTTGGCTCGCCTGCTGATTTTCTCAGATCAGGTGCTGATTTTGGGGTTTGGTTCAATTGCTGCAAGATGCTTTCTAGTTCTTGTTGATATTGACCATATTTTTCCCAATTGCCTTGACGCATGGCTTCCTGTGCTTTTTGATAAGTTTCTAAAGCAGATTGGGCGAGTTTAGAAACTCCTTCTTTTGGTGGAGCAGATGGTGGAGCAGAAGTAGGTTGTTGCACCTCTGGTTGAGTTCCACCAAAGATAGTAGCTAAGGCTTGCTCTAAGGTTTCCTCCATGACCACTTCTTTAGCATAAGCAACAATCACGCGCTTCAATTCCGGAAGTTCCCCTTGTTCGGCTCGCAGATAAATGGGTTCGACGTAAAGTAATGATTGATCAATGGGAATCACTAATAAATCGCCGCGAATTACCCGCGAACCTTCCTGACTCCATAGGGTTAATTCTTGGGAAATTTGCGGATTTTGGTCAATGCGAGCTTCAATTTGTGAAGGACCATAGACAAGTTCTTGTTTAGGGAATTCGTACAAAAGCAATTTGCCGTAATTTTCCCCATCAGAACGCGCTGCCATCCAAGCAATCATGTTATCTTTATTGACGGGTGTAAAGGGCAGAATTAGAATAAATTCTTCCCTCGACTCTTCGGGTAAGCGCATGATCACATAGTAAGGCTCCATGATCCGCTCATTCCCTTCATAGATTTCTGTCGGAAAACGCCACAAATCCTCCCGGTTGTAAAAGACTTGGGGATTATTCATGTGGTAAGACAGATACATCTGCGCCTGAATGGTGAACAGATCCAGGGGATAGCGAAAATGAGCTTTTACATCTGCTGGAATAGCCTCCTTGGCGGTAAACAATGTGGGGAATATTTTGCGGTATGTTGTCAGTACAGGGTCATCCTCATCAATGATAAAAAACTGCATTGTGCCATTAAACGCATCAACGACTACCTTAACGGAGTTGCGAATATAATTGATATCGCCTTGGGACATTTGGGCGATATTCCCGCCTTGGAATATGGCGTTTGCATTATGACTTTGGGAAACGGGTTCAGAATAAGGATAGCGATCGCTAACGGTATAGGCATCGATGATCCAGTGTAATCTACCATTAATTAGGGTAATGTAGGGGTCATTATCAAACCGCAAAAAAGGTGCAACTTGGTTCACCCGTTCCTTAATCTGGCGGTGGTAATGAATGCGGGAGGTGTTGATAAAGTAATTGGAAATTAAAATTTTGAGATCGCCCAAATCATAAGCATACGCCAATCGCTGCCAAAAAGAAGGGATTGGTACACCACCTTTCCCGTCGTAGGTGGTGAAGGCATTTTCATCGCCACGGGGATAATCAAATTCTTGGGTATTTGTACCTGTAAAGATATAGTTATCGGTTTCTTCGCCGTAGTAAATGGCGGATTCATTCACTTGGAGATCGATTTGGGAAATCGGTGGAATATCTTGGATAAACAGTTCAGGTAAGCCATCCTCTGTGACGACATTGACTGGACTCATTACCAAACCATAGCCATGGGTATATTTTAGCCTTTGGTTGACCCAAGTCTGAGCGCGATCGGGAACTTGAGAATACAATAGTTCCCGTGGTGAGAGCATGACTTGTCTATAGTTATCGTCAATGGTATAACGATCAACATCGACATCATTGAAGCGATAGTAAAGACGAATTTCTTGCAGTTGGCGATAGGTACTCAATAAAGGTCTATAGTCCCACAAGCGAATGTTACGAATCGTAGATTGGTTCTCTTGTAACGCTTGGCGACTTAATTGTTCTTCCGCTGGATAGTCTTGTGTTGGTACTTCGTCTAAAGCGTAAGCCTTGCGAGTATAGGCGATATTATGTTCAATGTAGGGTTTTTCTTTTTCTAACTCATTGGGTTCGACAATAAATCGTTGTTGAAACCAGGGAAAAAGACCACTGAAAACGAGCCAAGCAATGAGATAAATCCCGATTCCGTAGGTGGGTAAGGTAATATTGTTTTGCCAAATTGCCAGGATAAACGACAAGCCTAGCATTAGTGATACAATGCTCATAATCCAGAATGCCAGACGCTGAGCATGATCATCGGTATACCCAGCACCATAGACGACACCATCGGTTGTGTAGAGTAATTCATAGCGTTCTAGCCAGAAGCCGATCGCGACAACTAGGGCAATCCCTGCTAACAGTAGACTGAGGTGAGTTTTTACGTCTTTGGTTATGAAATTTTGCCAGTAACGATCTAACCTTATTTTACCTTTTAAAACATAAACAGCAACGGATAATCCAAACCCCCAGAACAAAAGATTCAATAACCAATCTTTTAGCCCTTCATAGAAAGGAAACTGAAACAGGTAAAAACCAATATTTTGTTGATAAATGGGGTCAGTCAGATTAAAATCTGTGGCATTCAGGTATTTTAATATTGTCTCCCAAGCTGATGCACTAGCTGTGGCGGCGGCTAAACTGACAAGGAACGTTACAACCAGGGCGGCGGAATTGGCTATAGTATCGGTATAGGGAGCTAAATCACTACCCTCTAGGAAACGAAACGCGCGATCGCGAGTTAGACGCTGCGCCATCCAATAGTTAAACCACAAGAATAGTCCGTAAATAATAAATGTCCCCACCCAAGCCATAATTTTCCAGGTGATCCGCGTCCAGAATACATCTGAAAAGTTAACGGAATCAAACCACCAGGCTTCTGTAAGAATGTGAGCCAGGGTGTGAGAGAAGGGTAAGCCGATGATGACGACTAATAGAAAGCCTATGATAATTTTATTGGCTGATTTCATATTTTTTTAATTAACTCACCGGAATCCGTAAGCCATAATCCAACCCTAACACGAATGTTACGGACTAACCTAAGTTCGTAGTAAGCGCTTTAGGGCTGATGGCACGAAGCGTGCCAACTACGGACTCTAACGCCAGTGCCATTCTTCTTCAGCATGAGATTATCAACTCACTGCTAAGATATTAGAGCTTTCCATTATAGTGAAGAGACATAATTTTTTCCTCTAACAAACGGTATAAAAATTTTATTAGGGTGATTCAGTTGTCACATCCTTACACTGTGTTAGTTCTAAGAAGGAAACCAAGTTACCAATCAAGTATCAATAAAAATGTCAATTTCTCATAGAATTGATATTTTTTACTCAAAGCGTGGTTTTGTTCATCTGCAACAAGGAAATATTCAACAAGCCCTCACTGATCTTAACCAAGCGATTGAAATTAATCCTAACTACACCTCAGCCTATTATCATTGCGGATTTACCCATGTTCAATTAGGTAAAAAAGAAGCAGCGATCGCGGATTTCCAAAAGGCAGCAGATTTATCTAGACAACAGGGCGACATGACGCTTTATCAATCATCTCTTGACCAAATTCAACAGATTCAGCCGTAAAGAGGTACATACGGTAAGGGTACGGCATTGCCGTACCCCTACGATTGATATAGGTTTAGGTAATCTTTGTACTCCTTCGACAGCAAAGGTTCCCACCAATCCCGATGGATTAAATACCATTCAACGGTGCGAGGTAATCCCCCTTCAAGTGAATTGATTCATACATAATGGAGGCTGATTTAACCATAAATTTGTCGGTAATAATCTTGATACTCCTTAGAAAGCAGGGGTTCCCACCAATCACGATGAGTCAAATACCATTCAACGGTGCTACGTAATCCTCCTTCAATGGTTTCTTTAGGCGTCCAACCCAATTTTGCTTTAATTTTGCGAGCATCAATCCCGTATCGGCGATCATGTCCGGGTCTATCTTTGACCAAGGAGATTAAGTCTTTACTTGGATAAACCGGCAAATCTGAGGCTAATTCATCCATAAGCTGGCAAACCATCTGTACCAAATCCAGGTTTTTGATTTGGTTATTACCGCCAATGTTATAGGTTTCGCCAGGAATCCCTTGGTGAATGACTAAATCGATCGCCTGACAATGATCGTTGACATAAAGCCAATCTCGCACCTGCTGTCCATCCCCATAAACGGGTAACGGTTGACCCAGCATGATGTTAATGCACATCAGAGGAATCAGCTTTTCAGGAAACTGATAGGGACCATAGTTGTTCGAGCAATTGGTAATTAGCGTCGGTACGCCGTAGGTATGATGATAAGCACGGACGATGTGATCACTACCTGCTTTAGAAGCGGCGTAGGGACTGTTTGGCTGATACGGCGTCGTTTCACTAAACAAAGGGTCATCTGGCTCTAAGCTGCCGTATACTTCATCCGTAGAGACATGGAGAAAGCGATCGCTATCCAAACTTCCCCGCTTTTTCCAATGCTGGCGAAAGGCTTCCAAGAGAGTGGACGTACCTAAAACATTGGTTCTGACAAATGCTTCGGGTCCCAAAATTGAGCGGTCAACATGGGATTCAGCCGCAAAGTGGGCAACTGTATCAATTGCCTCAGTGCGGAGTAAAGCATCAACAAGAGTGCGATCGCAAATATCTCCCGGTACAAACCGAAAATTGTCTCGTCCCTCGACTGAATCGAGATTACGACGATTACCGGCGTAACTGAGCAAATCGAGGACAATCACCCGATCCTGGGGATAGCGATCGCACCAGTGATGGACGAAGTTGGAGCCAATAAACCCCGCTCCACCTGTTATAAGTATGCGGCGAGGTTCTCTTGAAGGCATAATAACTTGAGTTCCTTTTTGCTGTAATCTTGGAGGGGACAGTTCTAACCGTCGATCATCTTAACATCCTGTTAGGGATCAAGCATTAGACCGATCAAAAATTGATAGCGAATGGCCATCTTAAGCTAGAGTGTCGGTACAATAACCGAATTATCAACTGGCTTTGAGGCTTCGGGTGTCTCCTCCGGTGATGGTTGGGGATTGGCTGACTCTTCCGGTTTGACTTTTTTCGGATCGGACTCTGAGGTTGTTTGTGATGGTGATTGTTGTCCAGAATTGACCGGATCACGATCAGACGTTTCCTGATTGGAAGAGGGAGAGTTATTAGAATTCGATTCCTCAGACGTCTCCGGATTCACGGGTTGGGGCGTTGGGGAATTAGAACGCTCAGGATTTTGATTCGAGGCTTCTGGAGGTGTTGGCTTCGGGCAAACTTTTTCTTGACCGAAAAACTGGACAGATACCCGGTATTCCTGCGGCTGTTCCGTGCGATTTAGAAAACGCTGAGCGTTAATTTGCTCCTGTGCTTTTTGATCGAGAATGGGATCACCAGCCCGTCGAATCGGTTGTAAATTCGTCGGTTTGCCATCAGCGCCGACAACGACGCTATAAATGGCTGTGCCGTTAAGCTGCTTCTGGCAAGCGTCTTTGGGATAGGAAGCAATTAATGTTCTTTGGAGTACGGGCGGAAGTTCTACTTTATCCCCTTCAGCGCGAGTGCTATCTTCGGCTTGCTCAGGCTGTTTATCCGCTATGGGATCGCCTGATTCTGATGCAGGTTCTTCCGGATCGGGGGTTGGAGGGTTTTCATTGGCTGGGGGATTGGGATCTTGATTAGTAGCAACTTGCTCTGGGGGGGATTCCGGTGGTTGAGATCTTGCATGATCACTTGACTCGTGATTGGGTGATCGTGCCAGACGATCAATACTAGGCTGAGGCTCTGATTCTGAGGATATAGAGTCTGGGTTTGTTGCTCCTAGGGGAGGCGATGAAGGAAGTTGGTTGCCAAAAACCGGGATTCCTAAATTTCTCCTCAAGGGTGGAAATGGAGTACTCGGTTGACTTCCGGGCGCAATCGTTCTTATGGGTTTCCGGCTTATCGATGATGACGGAATTCTTAACGATTGTGGAGGGGGCGTCATTGAAATGTTGCCATCGAGGGGCAAAGAATCTTGGGTGGGCAGAGGTGGCAGAGGTGGGAATGGCGATGTTAATGGTGTCTGCTGATAAATATACGGGGGCAAAGTTGGCACCGAAAGATCAGGTAAGCGACTTAAATCCGCTTCAGTTAATTCCAACAGTTGTACAGTGCGCCGAGTCGGAGGCGCTTCACTAGAAAAAACTGGTACATAAAAGGGTAAGGTTAGCCCCAAGACGACATGAATACCAACCGATGCGATTACAGCAATACCAGTTGGCTGATTGAGTTTCTCTGAGACAGTTTTAATTAAGAGATTAGACATAGCTGTTATCGTTCTCTCGGTTGCGGGGTTGTTGGGAATTCTATTGGTTTTAATAAAAATAATCTAGAGTCTAATTGAACTCAGGGATTGGGTAACGTTGACAATCATTATGGAAAAGTAGGGTAATTTTAGGGTTGAGCGATCGCGTAAATCTTGATAAATGACTTGATCCGGTAGGGTAGCGCGTTCGACTACCCAGGCGGTGTCCAATAACTGGCGGCGATGCAACACCTGCCATACCTGTTCATACACCGAACTCACTTTCATCAGGACTATGACATCCGCCCAATCTAAAATAGTTTCCAGTTCCTTTACATTATAGAGAGCAGGTAGCACCACCAAGCGATCGCGCTGTACGGTTAGGGGTAATCCTAACACTGAGGCGGCTGCCATGGGTGAACAGACGCCTGGGATCATCTGCACAACGGCGGTTGATTGCTGCTGTTGTAAGGTTTGCGCCAAATAGGTAAACGTGCTGTAAAAACTGATATCCCCTTCACAAACAAACGCCACATCTTGCCCTACCTTCAGATAATGCCAAACCTGCTTGGCGGCTTCCTCCCACGCTTGGGTAAGAATGTCTTGGTCTTGCACGTAAGGAAATATTAAGGGAAGTTGAACTTGCTCAGCGTTTAACCATTGCCCCACAATTTGTTGAGCCATACCCAGTTTACCCCTCACCCCAGCCGGAAAAGCCACCACAGGAGATTGTTTCAGGATACGTAGGGCTTTGAGCGTGATTAATTCGCGATCGCCAGGACCTACACCCAGACCGTAAAGTGTGCCAACTTGCCCCATCACTATTTGTTAACTTTGATTAATAATTCAAAAATCTCAAATTCCAAATGCCACTACCGACTGTCATTGTACCGGGTTTTTTTGCCGGGGCAACTGAATATCGAGGATTAGAAACCGCTTTAAATCAGTTTGGGTTTCCCACCGTTACTGTACCACTACGACAAGGCGATTGGATTCCCACTATAGGCGGTCGCTCAGTTGTGCCAATTTTACGGCAACTTGATCAAACCGTGAAACAGGTTATGGCAGATTACAGCGCCACTCAGGTTAATTTGATTGGTCATTCAGCCGGGGGCTGGATTGCCCGAATCTACCTCGGCGAAAAACCCTACGATATTCATCGCAATGTGACTCTTTCAGTTCCAGGATTATGGAATGCTCATCCAACCATTGCCACACTGGTAACACTGGGGACACCTCATCTTTCTTCCTCGTGGAGACCCCCGCTATAAACGAGGCGGATATATCGAAGCTCCCGCGAGTACCGCCAATGTTTTAGCGGCGGGAGGAAACGAGGGATATTTTAGGGGGATTGACCCCTAAAATATCCAAATCACTGTATGTATGAATACCCATCCTTTTTGTGAATATGTGTGCAGTATTTGTGACTGATTCCTTGAACTAGCCCATCAAGTGTTGAGATGTTGAAACTCCCAGTGGCGCGAGTGGCTACTCGACCAACGTAAGTTCCAATCTTTTTGCCAGAAGTGACAACAGCTTTCACGATGTCACCCGTCTGAAAGCCTTTGTGAAATTTGGTTCTAGAGCAATAACGCACCGGGAAGCCCCACTTGTCAGTACGACATTGTTGGCGGGTTCCGTGACCCTTAGCAGCAATCAGCAGTGGCTTAACACCTGACGTGATTAATTGTTCTGGTGTTGATGCTCCAACGCAAACAGCGTCCCAATAGTGAGTCTTCTCTAATCCTCGAATGGTTCTGTTGTACTTAGTACGTCCACCAGTGCCAACCTCAACAGGTAAGCCTGTTTTCTGAAGATTTTCGTACAGATTCCATCGGGTTGCATTGACGGCGGCTGTATCAGCCAGAGGTCTTTTGGCTTGTGCCAAGATTCGCTTAAGCAGGTCAGGTTTACCTATGATAAAGTCCTTGATACCCTGATTCCCTTTTTTCTGATTGCAGGGCGTACAAGCTAAACATAGGTTGCTGACACGATTAGAACCACCCCTTGACCGAGGTTGAATATGCTCAATCTCAACAGGCGTGTCTTTTGCGCCGCAGTAGGCACAAGCTCTGTTCCACTTTTCCAGCAGAAACTCACGTACTTCGTAGCAGAAGAGAGTCCCTTGTTGATATCCCACCCCGCTAATTTCTGCATCCTGCATCTGTTGTGTATCAAATCGTACCAACTCTTGCGAGATGGCTGTAATTTGACTCAGTGATGACAGACGCTTCACCCAAGTCAGGATGTTAGCCACCCGACTGTTAAGAGACGGTGGTAGCCATCCCTGGGGACGGGTACGGTTAAGAAAACGAGGTTTGCGATAGCGGGTTTTACGATTACGTCGTGACCGCCGTAGTTGACGACGTGAAGTTAAAGCATCCCGAATTTGAAGCCCACGATGTTGTAACTCGGCTACCCAAACAACCTCACCCGTATTGTCGTTGATTAATGCTAATCCAGTGGTTTTTGCTCCTGGGTCAATTTTGACTCGAAGCGGTTCGATTTTGGGGTTTAGCACCTCCTGTTTGAGTATTACGGTGAAGGGATAGCGGCGGAATACAGCAGCTTTCCCTTGAGACAACAGCATTCTTGCTCTACCTGGATGGACGGGATTAAGAGGCTGTTTGTTGGTGTCTAGAACGAAAACTTTACTCAAAGCGTGAGTCTCCTTTCGGGTAATGTTAGCTTCGACAAAGTTTAAGGTCGGTACTGTCTCAAAAGCACTGCCTCCCAAATGGCTGTTTAACTTCTGAGTTCTAGAGCTTGGAACTAGCTACGCATTCCAAGGTAGGAACTTGAACGCTTACCTTAAACGTAGGTATTGCTACCTGAGCCTGGTCAACGAGGGCTGTATTTCAAGCCCCCACTAGAATCGGTACTCCGATTTAGTGGTGGGTTGTTGACAGTAGCCAAGAGCGCTGGACAAAACGCAATCTGGATTTCGTGGCAATGAACTATCCGGGAGCGTTTTATCCCCATGTCAAGTATATCTGTGTCGCCGGTAAAGCTATCTATGGTCAACGGCGCTTGGGTCAATGGTTAGCGTATAACAGTTATCAGCAAACCTGTGGAGTTGGAAATTGTTGGGGAGATGGGATTACTCCGATTGAAGCGGCTCATTTAGACGGCGCCGTGAATCTTACCTTGGAAGGGGTGCTGCATTCACCTCGGCGACAAGGACTTTGGTATGGTTCCCAAGAAACGATGAAATTATGGATTCCCTATTTAATTTAATGTGTTCGCGGGAGTCCCCACCCTCATTCGCTTTTTAACCCGACCAAAAGGAAGAATAAGGTGTAATTGCAGTAAGGTGTACCTTCCGGATTGAACACCTGACTTCCTACCAGGTTCCCTCTGGCAATCCCTGTCCTCACGGAGTAGGGCGGGGTTCATGAACCTTCACCTCTTCTTCAACTTTAGATTTATTGACAATTTCTTTAATTGCTTTCTCTTCCACAGGCTCTGAAATCGGGATTTCCTCAACTTCTGGCAACTTTTCTACCGCCAGACGGGAAGACGAACTGCCACCGGATAAGCGTTTCAATAGTTTAGGTCTAGGATCGTGCAGTAGATAAATAATTTGATCATTAGCCTGCCAGGTTTCATTCGCGCTAGCCACTTGTATACTGCCTTGCCGTTCGATTAACAAGGGAACCAGTTCTCCCGCCCGGATCAACGCTTGCAAATGCGCTCGCTGAAATGCCAATCCCGACTCTTTTAACGTGGTTGTGCCTAACTTCACTTGCCCCTCAGTAATATACTTATTCCACGTCTTAATCGGCAGTTGAGAAACAAATGCTTGATTGACTTTCGTTTTATTATTCGTGGCATTGGCTTGGGGATCACGAGGAAAGACGGCAATCACTCGCGGCGGGGCAAACTCTTCAACCGCTCGCTGAGCCAAGACCAAGTTCACCTCACCATTGTTGGTCATTGCCAAAAATGTACCCACCGATTCAATCCCAGCTTCTTCTAAAACGTCAACATCCAGACCACTGCTTTGGAACACCCGCAGATTTTCTTCCTCGGCTTGTTGGCAAGCTTCCGGGTCAGTGTCGATGAGGACAACTTCTTCTCCCTGCTCTTGAAACAAACGCGCAATCAGCCGACTCAAGGGATTACAGCCAACAATCACCGCACCTGTTGCCTTGTCCTGGGGATTCAGTTGCAGCCATTGGGCAACCCAACGTGCTGTTAACCCTTGTACAAATACTGTCAGCATAATCGTCAGGAAAACCAGGGCTTTAATCGAATCCCCACCATTAATCCCGCGTTCGGTGAGGAGAATCGCAAACAAGGAGGCGACGGAAGCGCTGACAATCCCTTTGGGAGCAATCCAGGATAAAAAGATTTTCTGTCGCCAATTTAAGCCGCTATTCCAGGTACATAAGCTGACGCTAATCGGGCGCACCGCCATCATTAATGCCAAAACGGTGAATACACTTCCCCAACCTAAGGCGAAAACACTGTCAATGGACAAATCGGCGGAGAGCAGAACGAATAGCACGGAAACCCCAAGCACCGTTAATTGTCCTTTAAACCGTCGCAACAGTCGCTCTTCGGGTAGAGAAGACGCACCGACAACGATTCCGGCGACGACGGTTGCCATCAATCCGGATTCCGAGCGAATCGTTTGTGCCAAACCAAATAAGCCCCACATCCCGGCTAGCACAACCAGATTTTTCAGGTCTTCTGAAAGAAATTCAGCTCGTTTGAGAAACAAACCCAGCAACCAGCCACCGATACCGCCAATCAAACCACCAATACCGAGGCGTAAACCTAGACCGACAATGGCAGCAGATGCTCCAGCCTCGCTGTTGAGAATTGTATCAAGTACGACAACCGCTAGAATGGCACCGACTGGGTCAATTAAAACCCCTTCCCCTTCTAAAAGGGCGGCGACTCGTCGATCAACTTTCACTTGTTTGAGCAGTGGACCAATAACCGTCGGACCGGTCACAACCACCAGAGCAGCATAGAGAAACGCAATCGGCCAGGGAAATTCTCCTAACCAATGGGCTGCCATCCCACCGCCCAGCAGCGTAATCAGCGTTCCCAGGGTGACTAGGTTTCTCAGAGAACCCGATACTTTGCCTAAGTCGCGCAGGTTGAGGTTAAGCCCTCCCTCGAAAAGAATTACGGCGACTGACAAGGCAACAATAACTTCCAAACCCACTCCCAGTTCTTGGGGGTGTAATAAACCCAAACCATCGGAGCCAAGGGAAACGCCAAAGATCAGTAGAAAGACAATGCTGGGGACTTTCAGGTACTCGGCAATCACCTGAGCGCTGATTCCAGCACAGACAGCGATGACCATTTGTAGGGTTAATTCAAAAGATCCTTCCATAGGTTTGCCTGTCGCAGGTGAGAGACTTGGGTCTAGATGCCTAATGATTGGCTCTATTTAACAAAGCCTACCTATATTACTGTGAATAAGCAGCAGGAGTGGTTCGGTTGACCCGTCGTGTGTGATTAACGTTGATCCTAACGCGGCTACATCTATCTATAGCTATTGGTTAAAGTTTTTTATTTTTAATTGAAAAGTCATAATTGAAAAGTCACCGTTTGATTAGGTCGCGCCACTGGTTGAGTTACGGTGCAGGCACAGGCAACCCGTTGGATGGCAGAACTACTCGCGACCAGCAGCACTCTAAGTTGTTCGTTTAAAGATGAATCGTCAAACATTTATTTGGGGACACTCCGGGAGCAGAATTCGCAGAACTCAACGCTGGGTTGAGCGGATGTGGGTGTTTAGCTTACTTTTAGCCGCGCTGCTCTTATTTTGTATTAATCTGGATAGCCCACCTCTATTAAATGGGGGTGAACAAACGGTTAATCAGGTTGCTCGTGAATTGAGTAGCACGCCTTGGGCATCTTGGCAATGGTTTTATCCCACATTTAGTGATCAATCTTATGTTGAAGAACCACCCTTGCTTTATTGGCTAATTGCTTTAGCTTATAAGACAGGAAATGATAGCACCTTGATGACACGCTTACCGACTGCTCTGCTGAGTGTTCTATCTGTTCCCCTCTTCTATGGAATCGGTCGGGAAATTTTTCCATCCCGTCAAAACGCGCTTTTTTCGAGTTTCATTTATTTAACCGTCTTACCTGTTGTACAGTATGGACGACTCGCCATCCTCGATAGTACGGTGCTATGCTTTGTCATGCTGATGATGGTATGTCTGTTGCGATCGCGTCGTGATTTTCGTTGGTCTTTGGGAGCAGGCATTGGATTCGGTTTAATTTGCCTCACTCAAGGAATTGGATTGGGATTTGTTTTGTTGGCGATCGGTTTTATCTTTATTGCCTGGGATACCCCTAGACTACTCAGATCTGGCTATTGGTGGTTGGGTTGGGTGTTAGGTATCATACCTGCGTTGGTTTGGTATACTCTACCTTGGGTTTATAGTCAAGGGTTTCTCACCGCCAATCTAGTTAAAGAATCATTACAACCGTTTTGGCATTCAGTAGAGATTAACCGGACTCTTAAGAGCGATTACGATTACCTATTGGAACTCTTAAAATTCTCGGTTCCCTGGTTACTATTTTGGTCTTATGGATTAGGGCTGGCGTGGAATAATCGCAATTGGGGTTGGGCAAAATTCGTATTGGTTTGGACGGGTGTTTATGGGGGAGCTGTTTGTCTGATGGCGTTTCCTTTACCGGAGTATAGTTTGCCACTCTACCCAGCTTTAGCACTAGCGGGTGGCGCTCAGCTTACCGCTGTGTGGAATTTGCCCCGCTCTCAGTCCTATCCTCGTTTATGGATCTTTGGGTTGAGTTTCATGTCCTTAGGAGCAATCGCCGCGACTATTTATTTAGTCCTAGAAGCCTCCCAAAGCCTTTTCCCGGTCGTTTCCAGCTCAGTAGCATTAACCTTAGCGATCGCAGCTATCCTCGTGGCTCGACGTGACCTGCAATTTATTTTCATTTTGTTTTGGGGAATGTACGTCTCTCTATTATTGTTGATGACCTCTCCCCATTGGATTGTGTCTTAGCCATTGCACTTACATCCTGGTCAAGACAATCCGTTCACAATAGCAATGTATCCCCCGCTGAATCTTCCAGATGACAACGGGGGGTTTTTTTGCCAACTCCAATCAAAATCATATCGCCCAACCATTCGGTTGGGACGAGGACTTATCAAGTGTCGCTACTTTGACTTAAGACCATTGAATTTTGGGTAAACCGTCAGTATCTTTAGCCTCTGGAGTTTTCCTTCGCCATCGGCTGAGCCTTACTCTTCGATTTCGTCTTCTGCGCCAAGTTGCTTGAGATGAATGTGCTTGCGACCTAAGGAGATTTCAAATTCATCCCCAGGTTGTAAACCCATCTGTTTTGTGTAAGCAGAACCAATCAGCAGATTGCCGTTAGATTGCACCGAGATGCGATAGCTCGCACTCCTACCACCCCGTCCATTGCCATTGGCTTTGCTATCTAATTCAATACCCTCAGCATCAATCAGTGCATTGAGGAATTTCATCATATTGACGCGCTCTACATCGTTTTTCGTCACGGTGTAGTAGCCACAGGCTCTAGCTTTTTCTTCTTTGCTGAGGTTACCTAGCTCTCTAACTTTCTCAAGCAGTGCTTGACCCTCTAAGGGTTCCATCTTGGGCTCCATTTTTTTCTTTTTAGCCATCAACTTGAATCTAAACCTAAACAGTGAAGTCTCGGGTAGCGCTTTCGCTATACTGACACATAACCAAGATAACAAAATCTTGATCTTATATCACCCTCTATAAAACTATATTACACCCATACTGTCAACTTTGTTGGTTATATTTGTTGAATTTATCTTTGTAACAAATCAATCGCCGACTGGAGAACGTGTCAGTAATGGAGACGGGGCGATAAGGTGGGGCGTTTCCAGTTGATCGAGTCATCAACAAAAACCAACGATGTGTAAAACTCAGGATTGATGGAAGGCGTTATCAGGCTTCAGGAAAAACCTCTCAGGTTATAGTTGACAGTACAACCTTCCTGGGACAGCCATAAAAACCATTCAACTCTTAACCCTGTACGACTCAACCAGAAATTAGCTGGACTAGACTCCAGCTAAGAGCCAACTCCAAGCTAGGATAGTTTGCCATCCCTATGAAATTGACAACTCGCGGACATTATAGTGTTAAAGCGCTACTTGATCTCAGCCTACAGCCCGGTTATGGACCAACATCCGTTAAAATGATTGCCCATCGTCAAGCTCTACCAGCTCCATATTTAGAGAAACTACTGATTGAAATGCGTCGTGCTAATTTAGTGAATTCAGTACGCGGCTCTCAAGGTGGCTATCAATTAGCTCGCGAACCTTCAAAAATTTCCCTAGGTCAGATTTTAGAAGCCGTTGGCGAAACAATCGAACCATTACACCATCACACAGCAGATGCGACTGTTGCCGAAGACTGGGTAACCTTAACTTTGTGGCATCGACTCCACCAAAAACTGAAAGATGCCTTATATAGCATTACCCTTGCCGATCTTTACTATGATGCTCGGAGTTGGCAAGCTGCTCAAGGAGAACAAACCAGTTTTGTGATTTAATAGATGCTTTGCTGGGAAATGACCACCATGAATCAACAAATTACCTATCAAGGGGGCTGTCACTGCGGCGCTGTCCGTTTCAGTGTGACAGTTGACCAGCACGAGGCAATCGATTGCAATTGCTCAATTTGTCACAAAAAAGGCTTCATCCACCTAATTGTACCCCCTGAACGGTTTACTCTATTGAGTGGGGCTGATGTTTTAACAACATATACGTTTAATACTAATACGGCTAAACATACATTTTGTCGTATTTGTGGGATTCACCCCTTTTATCGCCCCCGTTCTCATCCCCAGTCGATTGATGTTAACCTGCGTTGTCTCGATGATGATGTACTGTCTCGATTTGCCAGAGTGTCGTTTGACGGTGCCAATTGGGAAGAAAATATAGATACGCTCAAAAGCGACTACATTGACTAGAAGTGCTATTGTTTTGTTACTTGCCGCCCGTCTAGATTACTGGATAGGTGATCCTTGGGGTTGGCTTCATCCAGTCCAAGTCATGGGTTGGCTGGTTTCTCACCTCAGCCAATGGATTATTCACAATCTTTATCGCCCATGGAAACGTCGCCTCGCCGGAATTGGATTGGGGTTAGGATTAATTATCGGTAGTGGAGTGGCAGGATGGGTAATCGTGCTGGGAGCAAACTGGCTTCATCCTTGGGTAGGGATTGGGATTGAAAGTATTCTGCTGGCAAGTTGTTTGGCAGGTCGCAGTTTGCGAGATGCGGCTAATGATGTGGTAGAACCATTAACCGATGGAGAGTTAGAGCAAGCGCGTTCTCGTTTGAGTCGATATGTGGGTCGAGATACGGAAAAACTTACAGCACCAGAAATACTCCGGGCTGTTCTAGAAACAGTCGCAGAAAATGCTACCGATGGTGTTACAGCGCCCTTATTCTATGCTATTATCGGTTCATTTTTTCCGGCGGTGGGTAGCGCTCCCTTGGCTTTAGCCTATAAAGCGGCTAGCACTCTGGATTCAATGATTGGTTATCGACGCGAACCTTACACAGATTTAGGTTGGTTCAGTGCTAAACTTGAGGATTGCTTAACTTGGTTACCCTGTCGGCTAACTGTAATAACGTTAGCCCTTTTGTCAGGAAAACCCCGTAAGGTATGGAGTTTATGCTATCGGGATGGGACTAAAGATCCTAGCCCAAATTCAGGTTGGAGTGAATGCGCTTATGCTGCTATTCTGGGCGTACAACTGGGGGGAACTAACTGGTATCAGGGAGTTGCTAAATATAAACCCCTTTTAGGTGATCCGGTTGACCCGATTACACCGACCAAAATTGACCAAGGGTTACAGTTGACCCGATACTGCTGTTTGATTTGGCTGGTCATCGCGATCGCACTACTTGAGTCTTCTCAATTGTTCCCATCCTTATATATATGGCTGATAATTAAAGACGATACCCGATTATTCCCCATGCTTCCTCTAAACAATATCCTAGATTTTCTCCCCTAGTCCCATCCCATCCGCCATAAAACCAGTAACGAGAATGCCAACTCAAATTATTGAAATTCTCTCCGCCGAAGAACTGCGCCGCACTGTCACTCGTTTGGCATCTGAGGTGATTGAACGCGCCGGAGATGTATCGAAACTCGTGCTTTTAGGCATTTATACTCGCGGAGTTCCTCTTGCCAAACTGCTAGGACGCCAAATTGAAATGTTAGAACAGGTATCGGTCGCGGTGGGTGCGATCGATATTACCTTTTACCGCGATGATTTGGATCAGATTGGCGTTCGTACCCCGGCTAAAACGGATATTTCCTGTGATCTTTCTGGCAAAATTGTGGTACTGGTCGATGATGTTATCTATAGTGGGCGCACAATTCGTGCCGCTCTAAATGCTGTGACTGAATACGGCAGACCCCAAGTGATTCAGTTATTAGTTCTTGTCGATCGCGGACATCGCGAGTTGCCGATATGTCCAGACTTTACGGGCAAACAGCTACCAACCTCCAGAGACGAACAGGTAAAGGTTTACCTGCAAGATTTTGATGGACGAGATGCTGTGGAGTTGATCAAAGTCTTCTAAGGTGTCAGTTGGCGTAACCAGTCATGCCTTCATGTAGAGAGGTTCCATGACACATCTGTCAAAAATTCGGAATTTTGGTAGCAAATATTACCGTTTTTCTGTTGATGACTTAACCGATGTTCTAGGTTTTGCCGCAAATCCTGATTACCAATCCCCTCTTTCCCTGTTCCTTTCTATTTCCCAGCACGATGACAGAAACCCAGACGCGCAAAGCAGACCACATCAGGATTTGTCTCAATGAAGATGTCCAGTTTCATCAAATTACCAATGGACTGGAACGCTATCGCTTTACCCACTGTTGTTTACCGGAAATCAACCGCCGTGAGATTGATATCTCCACCAGGTTTTTGGGTAAAATCTTAGGCGCTCCCTTGCTAATATCCTCTATGACTGGGGGGACCCAACAGGCGCAAACTATTAATTTTCGCCTTGCTCAAGTAGCACAAGAGTATCAATTAGCCATGGGTGTGGGTTCCCAGCGAGTCGCGGTGGAGAATCCTCAAGTGGCGGATACCTTTGCCGTGCGATCGCTGGCACCGGATATTCTATTATTGGCGAATCTTGGTGCGGTTCAACTCAATTACAGTTACGGCTTGGATGAATGCTTGCGCGTGGTTGAACTTTTAGCCGCCGATGCTTTAATTTTGCACCTGAATCCCTTACAGGAATGTATTCAGACGAACGGGGATACAAATTTTCACGGCTTACTTGACAAAATAAATAAAGTATGCAGTAAGTTACCTGTACCTGTGATTGCCAAAGAAGTCGGCAACGGCATCTCAGCACCCATGGCACAGAAGCTGCTTGAGGCGGGCGTGAGCGCAATTGACGTAGCCGGTGCTGGGGGAACATCTTGGGCAAAGGTGGAAAGTGAACGGGCATTAAATCTCAAGCAACGTCGCTTAGGACAAACCTTTGCCGATTGGGGATTACCCACAGCCGATTGTATCACCAGTATTCGAGAAATTGCCCCGGATGTTCCCCTAATCGCTTCCGGTGGATTACGCAATGGGTTAGAGGTTGCCAAAGCGATCGCGCTGGGTGCGGATTTGGCAGGATTAGCATTTCCCTTTCTCCAAGCCGCATCAGAGTCTACAGAGGCGGTGGATGAACTCGTACAGTTACTAATCGCTGAGATAACTACTGTACTTTTCTGTACAGGGAATGTCAATCTGTCTCAACTCAGACAATCTGGTGCCTTACAAAAGTTAGGATGAATGTTTGTAGTAAGCACGAAGCGTGCCAGAAGCGAAGACAGCGCTTACTACAAACTCTTAGTTCAGTGACATTCAAGTTAGGATAGAGGCAGTTGTCTGTCAAGATGGCTATAGGATCTTTGTCCGAAACTCAACGTTGGTTAAGTCAAGCCGATACAGAGTATCTTATAACGGAGCAACAAATTAATCAAGTCAAACCCGTGATTAGGGAACTCGAATCTAGTTAAACTCTTATCTTAAATCAATCGGAAACGTTCAAAAAAAACACTAAAAACAGACAACGGATAACGGACATTTCACAACAAACAACCCGAAAATGCGTCAATTTATTAAGCAAACCTTCGCCAGTGTAATTGGTAGCCTGATCGGTTTTACCTTGTTTTTCGGCATAGGTACAGTTGGACTCATTAGTTTAATTATCACCGCCGCATCTAAAGATACGGGACCACAAGTCAAGGATAAATCGGTATTGGTTTTTGATTTATCCTTAAATATTAGGGATACCGATCCCACATCCAGCACCAGTAGAGCCATTGAAGAAGCCCTATCTGGAGAAGAAACCGCCACAATTACATTACGCACTGTTATTGATACCTTAAACGCGGCAGTTGAGGATTCCCGGATTGTGGCGCTTTACCTGGATGGATCACGTACAACTACCAGTAGTGACACAGGGTTTGCCACGCTAAAAGAAGTCCGAGAAGCTTTAGAACGGTTTAAAGAAAGCGGTAAAAAAATTATTGCCTACGACGTTGATTCGGGAGAAGGGGAATATTATCTGAGTTCAGTTGCAGACACCATTATCCTCAACCCGATGGGAAGCCTAGAAATGAATGGCTTTAGTTCTGAACCCATGTTTTTCACGGGAGCCTTAGAAAAATTTGGCATTGGGATTCAGGTAATTCGGGTAGGTAAATATAAGTCAGCGATAGAACCGTTTGTCCTCAAAGAACTGAGTCTAGAAAACCGACAACAGATACAAGCATTATTAGAGGATCTGTGGTCAGAATTTCGGACAACGGTGGGAAAAAGTCGTCAGGTAACGCCCCAACAGATACAAGCGATCGCGGATAATCAAGGTATCGTCTTGGCATCTGATGCGATTGGACGTCGCTTAATTGATAAAGTGGGGTATTACGATGAAGTAATCGCCCAACTTCAGGAACTCACCGGTGAAAGTGAGACAAAGGAATCATTTCGTCAGATTCGCCTATCTACTTATGCGGATATCGCCGATAAACCTGGAACCCAACGCTTTTCTCACAATAAAATAGCTGTACTTTATGCTGAGGGTGAAATCGTCGATGGTGAAGGGAGCATCCAACAGGTGGGAGGCGAATCCTTTGCGGCACAAATGCGGGAATTGCGCCTGGATGATTCAGTGAAAGCTGTCGTATTACGGGTGAATAGTCCAGGTGGTAGTGCTACCGCGTCTGAGATTATCCAACGGGAAGTCAAACTCACACGCGACTCCAAACCTGTGATTGTTTCCATGGGAGATATTGCTGCATCTGGGGGATATTGGATTTCCACCTATGGTAACCGGATTTTTGCCGAACCCAATACAGTAACGGGTTCGATTGGGGTGTTTGGATTACTGATGAATATCCAGCAAATTGCCAACGAGAATGGGATTACGTGGGATGTGGTGAAAACGGGGCGTTTCGCAGATACCCAAACCGTTTCTCGTCCCAAAACCCCCCAAGAGTTAGCCCTGAGTCAAAAAATAGTTGATCAAGTTTACTGGAAATTCTTGGCTAAAGTCGCCGAGTCCCGTAAGCTACCCCAACAGAAGGTGGCACAAATTGCTCAGGGGCGAGTTTGGTCGGGTATTGATGCTAAACAATTGGGGTTAGTGGATGAAATTGGCGGATTAAATGATGCGATTGAGTATGCAGCACAACAGGCAAATTTAGGAGAAGATTGGGAATTAGAAGAGTATCCCAAATTTCAAACCTTGGAAGAACGTCTGCTTGAAGAGTTTATGGGAAATAGTAGTGCTAAAACGCGACAGCCTGATCCGTTAATGGCAGAGTTTCTGAAGTTTAAAGAGGATTTGGCAATGTTACAAGCGATGAATGATCCAAAAGGCATTTATGCGCGTCTACCGTTTAATTGGCGGTTCGATTGAGAAAAGTAATCCCCTTTTTGCTAGGGCGATTTAAATCGCTGTTACACAAACCAAGTCCGCCTGCGCGGACTGGATTATAAAAGGAGTCGTTAACCCAGATTTTGTATAAATCAATGCGACTAATGTTAATTTTGATGGCACTGCAATAAGCATTTTGGAATCGCCGAAACCCTTGATATACCGTATGGTGGGCATTGCCCACCAGCATACCAGTCAGATATGATATACCGTATGGTGGGCATTGCCCACCAGCATACCAGTCAGTACCATTCATTTTAAGTTGAATAAATCATGAAAGAGTTTTGATTGTAGAGACGTAGCCTGCTACATCTTAGTTTTAAGTTTTAATAGAAGGAGCCAACGATGCAACTTGAGGACTATTTCAATATTCTCGCCCCCAATGATATTCGGCTTAAGGATTCGCGTATCGGAATTGAGACTATCTTGTATGAGTACATTTATCGCGCTCGTACCCCAGAAGAAATTGCCAAAATTTATACCTCACTTACCCTAGAACAAGTCTATGCTACGATCCTTTATTATCTACATCATAAAGAAACAATTAGTAACTATATGGCAGATTGGTTAGAGTGGGGACAAAAAAGGAGGCAGGAACAACAAAGGAATCCATCACCTGTGGTGAGAAAACTCATGGAATTAAAGGCGGACAAAAGCACATTATATCCAGAAAATATGTAGTGGCGTGGCACACCTAATTTGGTGTATTAGAATTCTATCCAGAAACTGTAGGGGCGCATGGCGTGCGCCCATAAAATCTGCAAATCTAATCCATCATTTTAGCTGGGTCACACCGCCATCGTGAGGAGAGCGTAGCGTAACGCACCATTGCCACTATATATGATGTACCTGCGTAAGTTATTTTTATTTTAAACCATGATATGGATATTGGTGAAACAATGGATGAATTGATACTTATTGCTGGAGGAGCTTTAGATAACCAATATCAAGACTAAATTATTTATCTACCCATTTGAATTTTTAGAAATATTTTCGTCAAAGGTATTCTTTAAGTCCAAAGCTTGCTCCATATTAGTCAAAGAATCATGGTTTAAACTTTCTGAAGAGGATGTGGTAGGTATGCGTAGATTAAATGCGATTACGATTTGATTATTCTCTATACTAATATTACTGATATTAACTACACTTTTTTCAGCCAACAAATCACTGACGTTTAAGTCAGCAGGTGACTGAACTTTATAGCCTGCCTCCTCAAGCCATTCTGTAATATTTCTCCAATTTTCTATTTTTTCATTACATTTGTTGACCAAACTTTTAACATATCGATACAAAGTGGCACAGAGATCGGTTTCAACTCCCTTAACATTCTTGCCTAGCTTCTCTGCTATTTCCGCCGGACTATAACCGCAAAGCAAACCCCGCAAATGTAGCTTCTCAACGGGTGTCAGACGCTTTCCCTTAGCCGAAGCGAGGTCTGTGTACAGCGTGTCTAAATCCCAGTGGTTTGACGCCTGGGTAAACTGCTCATCGGTGGATGCCATAGTTGAAGCACTCTAAATTCCTGATGTGATTCTAGCGTAATTACTGACGTTTATCAGTTAATCACTAAGTATAAGTAGTTTATTATAAGTAAAAACGCCTAATTTCTTGGGTTAGACAGTAATTATACTCAGAGTTCTCAAGAAAAAGTAAGCGATCGCTAGCCAATAGCAAATAGGAGACAGGAGAATGTCAGTTTTCGACCAGCGTGGTCAAAAGGTAAATATTCAGAACAACGCTGCTGGTAACACAAACTTCAGTGCTGCTGGCAACATAAACTTAGGTGCTGTTGAAAACCGCGCTGATCTTGTTGGTGAATTAGAGAAGATTAAGGATGAGGTAGCAAAAGCAAGAGATGCCGAGGTTATCGATGCTGAACTAGCTACAGATGTCAATTACCACATTACAAAGGTTGTTCAGCAAGCCAACAAGCCTGAACCCAGTAAAACCACTATATTGAACCACACCAATACGGCAAAGAATCTGATAAAGGGAGTCGCTGGAGCGGGTGG
The DNA here is from genome assembly GCF_046565525.1 of Coleofasciculus sp. Classification (NCBI taxonomy): domain Bacteria; kingdom Bacillati; phylum Cyanobacteriota; class Cyanophyceae; order Coleofasciculales; family Coleofasciculaceae; genus Coleofasciculus; species Coleofasciculus sp. Next base: position 54,231 of record NZ_JBKHUP010000009.1, read on the forward strand.
TCTTGTCACAGCTTTAATGAAGGTTGCTGAACTGGTTCAAACCTTATTCTAAGAACCAAACAATCTTTTTTGTAACTAGATTGTGGCTAAGGATTATGGCAAACTATGACCAGCGAAATCAGTGGGTTGATACGCAGTTTAACGAGTTTAACGAGTTTAACGTAAATATTCAAAGCCCTTCTGAGCCTGATCCAACGATGCTGTTGAGTCAGGGGATTAAGTTGCTGGAAGCAAAAGCCTATCAGCAGGCGATCAATGCATTTAGAGCTGCTATTGAAACAGGTCATGCAAGCAGTGATGCCTACTATTACCTAGCAATAGCATTCCTGAAAGGTAAGCGACCCAAGGTATTAAAGCGCAGTGAAGTGGAAGAAATCGATCAACTTCTCAACGCCGCAACTGCTATGGGAGACTCAGATGGTACTGTTCTGTGGTTTCGCGCTCTTGTTCGAGATGACTATTTCAATAGTAATGGAATAACGCATTATCCACCACCATCTGTTAATGATATTATCACGACTGCTCTCTCTTGCAACATCAATATAAATAGGTTGATTGCCTTATTAGAAAAATTGCCAATGTTTGACAACCAATTGTATGCACTACTTGTTCAAAAGCTTGTCTAAAGGGAGATAATAGCGATGAATGCATTTCAAAATAGTTCAGAAGATGATAAAAGGAGACGAATTAAAAATTATTTCGCCAAGCCCAAGTTAAAGTGGCCCATCATACTGATGGTAATTGGCTTAATTATATTAACGCAATCTTCAATAGGATTAATTTTTGTGCTGGCGGGAGGAATATGGTTATTCATAGAAGTCAAACCTTTGTTTGATGCGCCTGGTGATCAGACTATTGATGCTTGGTTAATCAATGATATTGAATCTCTTAAAAAACGCTCACTTCAACGTCTCAATATAGATGAATCTGAATTAATCAGAGAGTCTATTTCTATTAGAGGTCCTATTCTATGGGAAACCAATGGGATTGACACTAAAGAGTTAGCTTGCAAGAAGGGTAAAGATGGTCGTATTCGATTTAGTATCAATGCGATTACAGTAGTGCATTTAACAGAGCATAGACTTAGTTCCTATCAGTGCAATTATAACTTTATCAAAGGGGTTCCTCTTAATGAACAAGATGATGAATTTCACTACAGAGATGTTGTAGCTGTTTCTACCCGTGATGAATCTACTAACTATACTTTGCCAAACGGAAATTTAATGAAGCAAGCTCAGCTTTTTAAGTTAACTGTATCCAGTGGCGATAGTATTGCAGTGATTGTCAATTCTGACGATATCCTTAAGTATGCAGGTGGCACTGGCACTATTGTTGAAACAGGACTTGATAATGCTATCAAGGCTCTACGTAAGGTTTTGAGCGAGAAAAAGCTTTAAATTTTATTGATTGTAATTTAAGTTGAACCATAAAATTTATAATCAGGGAGTTACGAATGAAAGTATTAGGAATACTTGTCAATATTTTTCTGCCTGGAGTAGGCACTTTAATCGTGGGAAAAGTAGTACAAGGAATAATCCAGATCGTACTAGCAATCTTTGCTATTGCACTTGGTTTTACAGTATTTGGAGCTATTATTGGTATTCCAATATATTTAATTGTATGGATTTGGGCAATTGTAAGTGCCGCAACTGTAGTTGATAGAAACCAAAGGAATCGTTAAACTCTATTCAGCAACCTCCCTTTTTTACCCTGACGATTGGAAATTGCGAAACTATAAAAACGCAGTTTGCCTGGGCGGACTCAATTATAAAGGGAATGGCTAACCTGGATTGGTATAATGTATTGGAGGGCGCAAGCCTTGCGCCCCTACAAAAAAAATAATATTTTCTTTTTCTATAAATGATTTTTTATAACAATCATTAACTTATATCTTTACTGTTGATTAATCCAATTGGCAACAACAGAGACAAAATCAGCCGTTGACTCATAAGGCAAAACATTTCGACCCGGAATTTTACACCCCTGACCTTGGGGCAAATACTTGATATAGTAATCTAACCGTTGCTCTGGTGTTTCTAATTTACCCTCGCGACTAATACTGCTGGCTTCTTCGCCTACTACCACAAATGTCGGTTGCTGAATGGAAGCAATAACCTGTTGATAGTCTTGTCGCCAAAACCCAGCTAGGAAAGAAAAAACAGCATGGCGACTAGCGGTATCAGCAGCACCTTCTTTGAGACTGTCTAACCATTGTTCATCAATATCTTCTGGTTTAGCAAATAGCTGCTTCGAGGAAAACGAACGCAAAAATTGACGACGACGGGCGTAGCGATAGAATAGACGACCAAAAGGTGAATCAAATAGATTCCAGGCAAGTTTGTGCTTCAATGTAGACGTTTCCTGAGTCATTACAGCCCAAGAAGGCGGACCCGATAATACGCATCCTTTGATATAATTAGATGCATCTGGTAATTGGACTAGAGAAAGGGCTACGGGTAACTCTGCACCTTGCACCACTATAATGGCGGGTTTTTTGACAACAGTCTGTAAAAAATAACCTAACTGTTGCGCCCAATCTGTAGGATGATAAGCAACATGGGGCATATCACTTTCACCACATCCGAGTAAGTCCGGATTATAGATGGGTTGAGAATATCCCGCTTGATACCACTGTTGACAAAAGCGATGCCAAAACCAACCTGATAACCCAACGCCAATCGGATGCAGTAACACCAATGGTGTATCGCTAGCCTGATTCGGCTGATAATATTCGTAAGCACAACGATAATTACGCCAACGGTAAAACTCAGTTGTTGCTGACGGGATGGGGGAGTTTGAAGTAATCGTCATAAAAAGTCAACAGTCAACAGTAATAAATTATGTAGGGACAGGTTTAGCCACAATTGTAGGGGCGGGCTTAGGAACTACAGCAGTTATTGGTGAAATAACTGAACAAGAAAACCCGCCCTAACTTATTGATAACATATCAACAAAACCCGCCCTGATTCAATTATTGGGGCGTGACACAGTTCGTAGTAAGGGCTTTAGCCTTTGGTTTTGTTGGGTTTGGGAGCATGTCAGGGAAAGCACATAATGTTCATGCTAATCCTAGAGTTGGGTTTCGTACCTCAACCCAACCTACAACCTCCACTATTAAAGACAAATGACATAAGACGAATTACCAAATCAGAGACGATATTGGCGAATCTGTCGTTGTGAGGCTTCACCAGTCCGCACCCAAAGACTAATAGGGACGGCATTTCCAAAACTATCCACTTTAATTTCCATAACAATAGGCGGAAGTTGTTGGGTTTGTTCCGGATTAGCTTGTCTGGCTGTCTGCAGATCATCATTAATCTGATTGCGTTCGGCTTCAGGCATATTATAATTTTCGAGTCCATACTCAATTAATCCTCTTTGGGCAATCCCTCTGAGAACAACCTGATTGTTGGTGAGAGAAGTAGGACGTTTGAGGGTAAGGGCAATGGGTTCCCACGGTTGTGGTAGTCCAGGTAATCTGAGTGAAATCGGTTCTGCTAAAATTACATAAAAGTGAGTTCCTGGCTTGATAAAAGTGACGGTGTTGTCATCACTTTGTTGTTTGGGTAAATTGTTCCAACCTGGTAAACCACGTAATTCCTCTTGACTAGAGATGTCATACCTCATGGTTTGAGAGTAGCTTCGCAATAGATTGTAAGGTTCTAAGGGGGTTGTTTGCAAAATGATGATTTTACCTGTGATATGAGTGTAAATTGCTTGGGCGGGAACTGCCAGGATTAAAGCTGTTTGAAATAACATAGCGAGCCAAAATCGCCGGAAAGGAATAGAAGGGGTCGTGTCATTTGTCATTTGAAATACTCATTTATCTGGAGAGTGTTAGCTCTTCTAGATTAACTAGGAGAAATGTCGAGGCGGCTCTGTCTGTAGCCATAAGAGCTATGACTCCCCGGAGATTATCGTAAGTACAACGTTTTAAGGCTCGATGTGATACACTCTTTCCAAGAGTAGAAAAACACTATCTCATAGTTCCTGTACTACACTGTGTTAGAAAGTGCTGTATAAGACGGTTCTGAGATTACTCGCTTTTATTGTACTACAAAAAACTACTTCAACTTGAAGTGCGGAATGTGAGTATTGTTCGCTATGGCTCTGATGATGTACTTAACCCTGAACCAGAAAAGTCTAAGGGATTCAAAATTGTTGATGAAGCGGATATAGAGTAAAAGTATCTCAATTATGCTTGACAAAAAGAACTGATAACGGTAGTTGTAAAATTAAAAAATTTGTACTTTTTGGTGCTTGCTGTGATTTTTTTTAGTTGAAGACATGATTTTATTACTGTTAATAATCAAATTATGGCAATAATTAAAAAGCTAAAATTAAAAACAGTTTATGCGTTAAAAAATGAAAAAATTAAGTCAAATATTTTTTGGAAAAACAGGCAGCAAAAACAAAGAAATGATGCCAACTTCAATTAATGACTCGGATTGGCAGAAACGGAATTGGTTTCGTCTTGCTTTAAGATTAAAAGGGTCAGTCGTTATAGCTATTTTACCTCGTGTTATCTTATGCAGTGTTTTTGGTTTGGTTATTTCACTCTTTTATGAGCTTGGATTTTCCGTATCTTTGCCAGTTTTGAGTGGAGTGGTTCCCAGTATTGTCTTAGGTTTACTCTTAGTTTTCCGAACCAATACGGCTTACGAACGTTTTTGGGAAGGTCGTAAAATCTGGGGAATGATAGTTAATACAGTTCGTAACTTGGCTCGTCAGATTTGGACTGCCATCGCCGAAAATAGCTCAGAAGATAAACAGGCTAAAGAGGAAACCTTGCGCTTATTAGTAGCGTTTGCTGTAGCGACTAAGCAACATCTCCGAGGAGAGCGATTGCAGCGTGAGTTAGAACCGTTGATGTCAGCAGAGCGGTATCAAATCCTCCAATCCATGAATCACCCACCCCTGGAAATTGCTTTTTGGATTGGAGATTATCTGCAAAAGCAGCACGAACGGGATTACCTCAACACCTATCAACTCACTGCCATGTTGAAATTACTCGATATAATGGTTGACCATTTAGGGATGTGTGAACGGATTCTCAAGACTCCTATTCCTTTAGCTTATTCGATTCATTTGAAGCAATTGTTATTAATTTATTGCCTATCACTGCCATTTCCTATGGTTAGCGAACTGAATTGGCTAACTGGGATAGTTGTGGGAGTGATTAGTTTTGCTGTATTTGGGATTGAGGAAATTGGCATTGAAATCGAAAATCCCTTTGGTTATGATACCAATGACTTACCCTTAGATACAATTTGCACGACAATGCAACACAACATTGAAGATTTAATCACGCTAGATCCTTTTGTTAGGCATTGGAAAATGACCAATAAGCAATAACAAATGATAACTTATTTGTCATGCTAAACGGTTATCGAATTATTGATGCAGACGCTCTAACACCTATCCCCACCACAACACTTATTCAGCAGCCCCTATTTAGAGTGTTGAGCGCGAATATAGTATTCAAAACTTACCCCAGCCGCTATAAGACCGCAACCACACAATAAAAAAACTAGGGATTTGAACAGTAAATCGGTATTGTACTCTATCATCCGACTTAATACTTGCAACGTTAACAGTACCAACCCTCCCCAGAAAAAGCGTCGTTGGGCTTGGGTTATTCCCTTACGGATTAAACCGACAGCCAACACTAGTAAGAGTAAATTGAAAGTTAGTACAGCAGCGATATCTAAAGAACCCGTGCTTAGATGCCAATAGGGAATGACAGCACTAATCACAATCATGAATGCCACAAAGCCAGTTATTCGGTTGAACTGACGCCAACTATGCAGCCATTCCCAAATGGTTAAGCTGACTAAGATAAACAGATTGACCAAAATATACCATGGTACATGAGAGGTATTGTTGGCAGATGGTATAAAGGAGACGTTCCACATCCAATAGAACGATAAGAGGGAAAATAAGAGACTGAGGAAAATAATGGCAAGCGTGCGGGCTGTACTCTCGAAGGACTTAGCATTTTCGAGATACCGTCTCCAAAACTTATCCCTGTATCCCCATAACAATGCTGGCGGAAGGGCGCAAGCGATCGCGCTAACCCAGGCGGGGGCGACTAAAAGGTTGAGGTGTACTAAGTTGAATTCCAACGAATAAATCACTGCGATCGCACCGAGGCGAAAAATCCACCGAGAACCGCACCAGTAGGCTAAGGGAATAAACATCACACCCGATACTACGGGCATAAATCGTACCATTAGCCGCAGCCATGCTATCTCTCCCAGCGCCAAAAATTCTGGTTGTCCTTGTCCCTGGATATATCCAATTGTGATCAAAAGGGCAGAAAGTATCCCTAACCCCGTTAACCGCAAGCTATACGCCATCCCTAAGACACCGAGTCCCCAAAGCAGCAGCAACTGGTAAGCGGGTCTATTTTGGTGAAAGATTTGGGACATCAACGCCATATTTGCCCCCAGTGTCAGCGCCCCTAGCACTAGCAATGTCTTTCCTAAACGGCGTTTTCCTCCTTTAGGACGTTGCCATAGATAAAAGCCTGCTGTATTTAATCCAATAAACAGAAGCAGGAGTAACGCTACTCTAAACTCTCGCGACCAAACTTGCCAGTTGGCGGCGATAAGCATAATCGTACCTACGCCTAAAAGAATACTACCTATCAACAGAAGAATCGAGACAAATTGCTTACGGGAAGCACTTTCGAGTTCCTCAAATTGATAGCGTTGGGCAAGTTGTTCATAGACAGAGGCATTAATTAACCCCTCACTCTGCCATTGCTGTGCTTCTTGACGCAACTGGCGACTAAACTTATTGGAAGACATATTAGCATTTTAGTTCTGTTCCACCTCTTAAAATGTTGTAACATTTAATTATTATTCTTTTAAATAGGGATAAGCCGCGTGCAGTAGGACAATGGGGACGTTTTCAAAGCGTTTATCTTCGAGGAGCGATCGCAGATACAGATGGTTGCTCAAGCGCAGATCCAAATCCGGGTCACCAAAACCCGTATGAAATTGTATCGGTAACTGGTATTTAGTCGCAATTTCTAGGGCTTGGGTGATTAAAAAATCAATGAAGGGCTTGTCTGATAGCTGAGAGTTGATCGAGAGGCAACCAAAGACGATAATAAAACTCGATAGCTTTGATTTCGTATACGATGAAAACCTATTACCGTGACTTTTTAATTCGTGACTGGGAACCGCGCGATCGCGTCACCGCCGCTGAGGTGATTGGTTCCGTCTTGTCAGAATACGGCTTAACCTGGGAACCTAGGGGAGCTGATCGTGATGTGGTTGACGTCGAAACCTTCTATCAAACGGTTGGGGGAGAGTTTTGGGTGATAGAATACCTTGGTAAAGTTGTGGGAACGTCGGCGTATTATCCTGTCGAACGCGGCGAAAACGCTGTAGAGATCCGCAAAATGTACCTCCTTCCAGAGGTTCGAGGTGAAGGGATCGGTAAATTTTTATTGCAACAGCTTGAACAAACAATTGCCAACCGGGGTTTCCAAAAAATTTGGATTGAAACCGCCATCGCTCTCCAAGAAGCCATCCAGCTTTATGAAAATAGCGGCTATCAGCAAACCACAGGGGTAGAGACAAAGCGGTGCGATCGCGTTTATGTCAAACAACTATAGTATAGTGCGTGAGTTTTGAACTCCCTTATCTTCCTCATCTCCCCTGCACATCCGCACCTCTCCAGACGTTCCACACCTTACGTCTCTATTTCTCCTGCTTCCCGATCAGCCAATAGCTGGTCATTTTCCCTTTTCCCTTAACCACGATCGCACCCCGTTCTTCAAATACATACTGATCCTGCAAACGCTTTTTTGTCGCCGCCGTCACTTGAATTTTCCCCGGAAGTCCAGATGATTCCATGCGAGACGCCACATTAACCGCATCTCCCCAAAGATCATAGCTAAACTTTTTAATCCCAATTACACCCGCTACCACAAGTCCCGTATTAATGCCAATGCGAATTTGGAAGGGTTCCCCTTGTGGTGTTTTAAACTGTTGAATGGCTTGTTGCATATCCAATGCCATTTGAGCAATTGCCTCGGCATGGAGATCATTCACTACAGGTAAACCCGCCACAGCCATATAAGCATCGCCAATCGTTTTGATTTTCTCAATGCCATGTTTTTCGGCTAATTGATCAAAAACAGAAAAAATCTGATTTAATAGATTAAGCAGTTCTAAGGGAGATATTTGAGCCGCAAAGTGAGTAAAACCGACAATATCGGCAAATAAGATAGTGGCTTCAGTAAATTGTTGCGCTAAAGTTCCCTCAAATTGTTTTAATTGCTCAACAATAGTCTTGGGTAAAATGTTTAGCAATAACTTTTCTGACTTTTGTTGTTCTAAGCGCAGAGCTTGTTCAGCTTTGATGCGATCGCTAATATCCGATTGAATTCCAACGAAATGAGTCAGATTATTTCTATCATCATGAATGGGCGAAATTGTCAATTCATTCCAGAACGGTGTTCCATCTTTCCGGTAATTGAGTAAGGTAACGGTGCAATGTTGTCCAGCTTTTATCGCAGCACGAAGTTGAGTCACCGCAGGCTGATTAGTATCTTTTCCTTGCAAGAAACGGCAATTGTAACCCAAGACTTCAGCGGCAGAGTAACCCGTTATTTTCTCAAAGGCAGGATTAACATAGATAAGGGGCATATCCGGCAAACGCGCATCAGCAATGACAATGCCAACACTACTCGCCGCGATCGCTTGATCCCGTAGTTTAACGGTTTCCTGTACTCCTTTACGATAAGCCTGACTGCCTCGCCAATTGCTTTCGGTGACATCTTGGGCAATGCCATAGCTGACACTATTTTGATAGGCTCCCAAACGCCAAGACAGCCAACGATAGCTTCCGTCTCGACAACGAAAGCGATGTTTAAGGCGTATCGGGGTTGTATTATCCTGGAGAGTGTAACATTGATTCTCCATATCAAAAGTAAATGCCACATCATCAGGATGAACAAACTCTAACCAAGGACGCGATCGCAGTTCATCCAACGTCCAGCCTAGAGTCTTTTCCCAAACGGAGTTGAGTTCCCTAAAATACCCATTACTGTCACGGATACACAACAAATCAGGAGAAAGATCGAAGAAGGCTTGGAGAGATGCTTCCCTATGGAATAGGTTTGGCTCATTCTCCTCACAAGAAGGATTCATTGGACATTTTCCAGGGAAGATTTACGGTTGGTTTTTGCACCCTCTATCGGAATTTTCTATTCAATTTCAATTATCGCATTGACATATTGAAGTGTAGAATCATATCATAAATGACGCTTTTTCAACATTTTTGGGAAAAAGACGCTGTCTATCCTGTGGTTTTGAAGTTTAGTGTTTAGATTTTTGATTAACGACTCAATGCATCTAAAAAGCTCTGTAGTGTAGAGAGAAACCCGGTTTTTTTGGGCGCAGACACTTCTTCTGAGTCAGTGCTACCCGTGACTTTGGCAATAATCAATTCTAAGGCATCTCCTACAGGTTTTTGCGGTTCTTCAGCAATAAGCTGATAGGCATTTTCCCCCTCCAGCAAGATTTGCCACATTCCCGGATAAACCCGCAAAAGAGCCGCCCCATCAAGAGGTTGGACGTAGTAACAAGAGGTTAGGGTGCTGAGAAACCGTTCACGGAGTTGACGTGCGGCGTAGCCAATACCAACCACTTTGAGATCTTCAAGCTGGGGAATGAGTAAAACGCAGGGGCGATCGCCAGCCAAATTGCAGATTTTTTCCACTTGACTCACTTCCACCGCCGAGGGAGCAACAATCAAAAACGCCTCATCCTCTGGCTGAATTCTACTTTCGACAGGGGAGCGACTTGTGCCAATGTCTGTCACTTTAAACGGTGTTTCTCCCCAGTCTCGACGGGCGAGTGCAGCAGCCCCAGTATCAGGAAAGAGAACCTTTAGTCCCGAACCATACTGTTCAAAGATAGGGGTAAATTGCCATGCAAGGGATTGGGCTTGCAAGGCAATCTCTGGAAAAACTAACTCGACTTGCAGGCGAGTATATCCATCATTGAGAGCAGCTTGTGTCGCTTCGCGAGCTTGAGCGATCGCTTCGTCTAAGGTTTGAGGAAGTTCAGCCATCGGTCATTTGTCCTTTGTCCTTCGTCCTTGATGCATAGTGCGTCGTGTCCTCTCAATTGTAACGAACTATGAATCACAAGATGGAACAGGGAATAGTTTTGAATTTTGAGTTTCTCGTTTTGACCCAACGCCCTTGCTAGTCGAGCATGGCGATGGCGCTTGTGTCGGGGCGGGTTTCACTATTACCGTTTATTACCTCACCTAGATGAGACTCAACCCGCCCTGACTCAGGTATGGAAGTTTTTGGCGAATGACGAATGACATAAGACAATGACCCCTAAGCCTGACAACTTTCAATTGCCCAACGAGCTAATTCGGTACGGTTATGCAATCCAGTTTTGCTTAGCATATTAGAAACATGGCTTTCAATCGTGCGCTGACTCACATTAAGCTCCTTAGCAATTTCCCGATTTGCCAATCCCCGTGCCACAAACTGTACAACCTTCAGTTCAGTTGGTGTCAATTCCACATGGGCGGGAACTTTAATGTTAGATGGCGGCTCTCCTGCAGGTGTCGGGGAGCGAGTCGTTAAGCGGCTAGCCTGTCTCAGAGAAGATTCAACTTGAGCGACCAATTCTTCTGGCTCAAATGGTTTGACCATGTAAACATCGGCGCCGGTGTTGAGTCCCTTTACCCGATCATGGCTTTGTCCTTTGGCAGAGAGAAATAGCACGGGAACCCAGTTCATGCGCGGATCTTGCCGAACATACTCAACCAGAGCATAGCCATCCATCTCTGGCATCATCACATCACAAATGATCATGTCTGGAATATCTTGCTCTAAAACATCCAGCGCCTCTCGACCATTTTCCGCCGTGATCACTTTGTACCCGCGAAACTCTAGGTAGTCCTTAACGAGCAAAATTAAATTAGGGTCATCGTCAATCAGCAGCAGTTGCTTGTTAGTTCTGATAACGTTTTCTTTCATTTTCTCCCCCCGTGGAGACCCCCGCTAGACCGCTCGATTCGGTTAGTCGGCGGGTAGTTTACGTCCTATGTTAGTCTACTGAACCAGGAAACTAAAGGCTCTCCAGTAGTCAGGGTGAGAAAAGCCGTTAAGTTTAATTTTTCCCACCTACTTAGCTCCTCCAGAAGCGCTGGAAAATCTGGGTCCAAGGGCTTTTGGGTTGATCTACACGGGCGACTTTTTCGGGAGTTATCTGCGGTTTGAATTGACTGTCGGCTCTTTTAACTCCTGCTGGTTCGGAGATAGGAGATTGATCGGTTTCTGGAAGAGGATGAATTAAAAAAGCATAGTCTTCGACAATCTTGTTTCCAATAAGATGCTCTTGGATAATGCGTTCGATGACCTCTGGCGTCGCGTTACGATACCAAACGCCATCAGGGTAAACCACCAGAATTGGACCGCTAGCACAGACGCGCAGACAGTTGGCTTTGGTACGAAAGACGCAGCTTTGTCGCTCCTGAGTGGGTTGATCCAGCTTGAGCTGTTTCAGACGGGTTTTTAAGTAGTCCCAGGAATCAAGACCCGCTTGTTTAGAGCAGCACTTCGGTTTAGTCTGGTCAGCGCACAGCAAAATATGGCGTTGAATTTGATTGAGTCCTAGGCTATGTACATTTTTTGCCAACAGTGTTTTGTCTGATGCTGTATTCATCTGTCTTACCCCCTAAAAATTCCCATTATCCTGTAGGGTAGCGCGTCACTACAGGTCTTGAGTTTTAAGTGTTCCAGACGTGCCATTATTCGTCTTTCCGGGGCGGGTTTAGGGACAAACACTAATTGTTTTACCTAACTTTTTTGCCAAACTCGCCCTACCCTTCACCCAACACCCCTACTTCACCACCCATCCTTTAGTTCGGGAACCCGTACCCGGACATTGATTGCAGTTTGATGCCTTAGTTGAGTAAATTAGCACTCAGAAGCAGAGAGTGCTAATCACTCAACAGCAGAAAGTGTGAAGTGAGACTAAACCACGCAAATTAGGAGGGAATATCAATGGCAGCCGTATCTCTGAGTGTTTCTACAGTCAAGCCATTAGGCGATCGCGTTTTTGTCAAGGTCAGTGCCGCTGAAGAGAAAACTGCAGGTGGCATCTTGTTACCCGACAACGCGAAAGAGAAGCCTCAAATCGGGGAAATTGTCGCGACAGGTCCTGGCAAGCGCAACGATGATGGCTCTCGCTCGGAACTGGAAGTCAAAATTGGCGACAAAGTTCTCTACTCTAAGTATGCCGGTACTGATATCAAACTAGGCAACGAGGAGTATGTTCTACTTTCAGAAAAAGACATCCTCGCCGTCGTTTCCTAGTCATGCTCCCTAAACGTTCAGGAGTACACCAAGCCAGGGATCTGGCAATTCTCCTGAATGATGAACTCATCCCAATTTCTAATAATTCACCGTTCAATTCTCAGACTCAACATCACTGAAATCTATGGCTAAGCGCATCATTTACAACGAAAATGCTCGTCGCGCCCTGGAAAAGGGTATGGATATTCTGGCAGAAGCCGTTGCCGTTACCCTCGGTCCAAAAGGTCGCAACGTGGTTCTGGAGAAAAAATTTGGCGCTCCTCAAATTGTCAATGACGGAGTGACCATTGCTAAAGAAATCGAATTAGAAGACCACGTAGAAAACACGGGTGTCGCCCTGATTCGTCAAGCTGCGTCTAAGACTAATGATGCAGCGGGTGACGGTACTACAACCGCTACCGTGCTGGCTCATGCCATGGTCAAAGAAGGATTGCGGAATGTTGCGGCTGGTGCGAATGCCATCGCCTTGAAGCGGGGGATTGACAAAGCCATTGCTTTCTTGGTGGACAAGATTGCCGAAAATGCCCGTCCTGTTGAAGATTCTAAAGCCATTGCTCAAGTCGGTTCCATCTCTGCCGGTAACGACGAAGAAGTTGGCTCGATGATTGCCCAAGCAATGGATAAGGTGGGCAAAGAAGGCGTGATTTCCCTCGAAGAAGGGAAGTCTATGACCACTGAATTAGAAATCACCGAAGGGATGCGCTTTGACAAGGGCTACATCTCGCCCTACTTCGCCACCGATATGGAGCGGATGGAAGCGATTCTGGAAGAACCCTTCATCCTGATTACCGATAAGAAAATTACCCTGGTTCAGGATATAGTACCTGTGCTAGAGCAAGTTGCTCGTTCGAGTCGTCCTCTGCTAATTTTGGCTGAAGACATTGAAAAAGAAGCCCTGGCGACTCTGGTGGTCAACCGTCTGCGCGGTGTGCTCAACGTCGCTGCGGTTAAAGCTCCTGGTTTTGGCGATCGCCGCAAAGCTATGCTGGAAGATATCGCGGTATTGACAGGTGGTCAAGTGATCACCGAAGACGCGGGTCTGAAGCTGGAAAACACCAAGCTAGATATGCTGGGTAAAGCGCGTCGCATCAACATCACCAAAGACAATACCACGATTGTGGCTGAAGGCAACGAAGCGGCGGTTAAAGCCCGTTGTGAACAAATCCGTCGTCAGATTGAAGAATCCGATTCTTCCTACGACAAGGAGAAACTGCAAGAGCGTTTGGCGAAGCTGTCTGGTGGCGTTGCGGTGGTAAAAGTTGGGGCGGCTACGGAAACTGAAATGAAAGACCGCAAGCTGCGCTTAGAAGACGCGATTAACGCGACCAAGGCGGCGGTAGAAGAAGGAATTGTTCCCGGTGGTGGTACGACTCTAGCTCATCTGACTCCTACCCTGGAATCTTGGGCAAATGAAAACCTGACCGGTGAAGGTTTGATTGGGGCAATGATTGTTTCTCGTGCGCTAGCCGCGCCCCTGAAGCGGATTGCTGAGAATGCGGGTCAAAATGGTGCCGTTATCGCTGAGCGGGTGAAAGAGAAAGACTTTAACGTTGGCTATAACGCGGCGACGAATGAGTTCGTTGATATGTTTGAAGCCGGTATCGTTGATCCCGCCAAGGTGACTCGTTCCGCCCTGCAAAATGCAGCCTCTATCGCGGGGATGGTATTGACTACTGAATGTATCGTAGTTGACAAGCCTGAACCCAAGGAAGGTGCTGGTGCTGGCGCTGGTGCTGGTATGGGCGATTTCGATTACTAATCGCTGAGGTTGTAGGGGTGATTTATGAATTGCCCCTACGCTCGGTTGGATTGTACGCCGATTAAGCTGTCTCGTTCAAGAAGAGACAGCTTTTTAAGTTATTCAAGGACAAAAATTATGAAAATGAAGGATGTCAAACTACTGTGGGGGCGTTCTGGGAATCGCTGTGCTTTTCCTGGCTGCAAAATTGAATTAACCCCTGATGGTTCCAAAAGTACACTCGGCGAAATGGCTCATATTGTAGCTGATTCACCTGATGGCCCTCGTGGGGAGAGCGATTTGACTCCTGAAGAAAGAGATGAATACTCTAATTTAATATTGTTATGTCCGACTCATCATACTCTAATTGACAAGAATCCTGAAGAATGGACAGTGGAAAAATTAAAGCTCATGAAGCTGGAACATGAACAGTGGGTTACTAATAAATTAGAGCAAGATAAAATTTACATAAACCAGATTGACAACTCAGATTTTATTGAATCTAGAGAGAAAGAGTGGAAAAAGTTTGCTGGAACTAAGGTATGGGTTATAGTAAGTCTTACGCCTCTTAATATATCTGACGACAGTATCGATCCCCTGAATCGAGAGTTACTGACATTAATCAACAGTTGTAGACTACCTGACTTCTACGATATGCACTCTCCCTTATCAAGTTTTATTAATAGCTATAATACAAGACCGAATGAATACGGAGTTGTCAATGAAGATTTAAGTTATATAAGTCAAGGATTTGGTTATAAAATTATGGTTTCCAGAAACGGTCATTGTGAATTTATGCTCTGTCTAGAAGGATTTGTACAAGAAGATACTAAATCCGGTCAGACACGTAGTTTTATGCCTGACCCCCATAACCGAGTGTTAAGATATGAAGATGTTGCTAAAAGCTTTAGGAATCAAATTCATAATTTAATTGAGATATGGAGTTTGTCATTACCATTTAATGATACTTTATTAACGGCTATGATAACAAATACATCTAGTACAAATTTACTCTATACAGGAAGACAATTATGGACTGGTTATGCATTTAGTTCCCCTGTTCATTCTCCCAATCTCAACCACAAAAAAGTAATTAATAAAAATGAAAAAGCTTTGGATTTAAGTGAATACTTTATTAAAAGATTTGTCAATTACTATGGATTAACTATCGATAGAATTTTTAATGAAGACGGAACTTTAGCCTTACCGCGAAGGCTATCTTGTTAAAAGTTAAATTAAAATTTGTATGTATTTAGATACAGTTAAACAACAAGCTTCCGAAATCAATAAACTTGAACAGGAGTTAGGGATTTCTCTACCCAAAGCCTGCAAAGTGGGAATTGATTATATTTTTCCCATGACAGCATCGACCAATAAATCTGCCTCAAACCGCACCACATCGGTACAAGGTAAACCCGTCTCATCCTGAACCTGCGCGATCGCGTAGTGATAAGATTTGGGGTCAGATGTGCGATCGCGTGGTGATTGGGTTGAGCAGAAGGTATGCGATCGCCGTTTGGGTGAGGTTGAGGGGAAAGAGTGCGATCCTCAATCGTGCAATTATTGAATCAATAACCTAGGATCATACTATCCTAATAATATGAAGAAGTAATCAAGCAACCCCATACCCCGTATAGGGACGCTTATACCATGGATGTAACCCTAAGACAATATCCTCCTTAGGTATCCCCATTTCCACCAATTCCCGCGCAATATCCACCTCTGTCCTATTACGCTGAATCCAAATCTTGCCATCCTTGATATCCAAATGGATGAAACACTCGTAAACCCGCTTCAACCCTTGCCAACCCACATCTAATAACTGATAGTGGTCATGTTCTGCATCAAAAATAAGCTGGCATTCAACATCTGGATTCCCCTCTACCCCTGTTGCCTGCTGGGAAAGCAGCTTACGAATGCATTGGCGGTAGTGTTCTAGTCTTTCCATTCAATAATCACCTCCAAATTTGGATCGTAAACCACAAGCTTGAGTTGATACAGCCTAACGGCTTCTTGAACAAACCGCTCTTGAAAAAAAGATTCAAACGTATCCAACGGCACTCCTAGATAAAGTATCCGCTCCGGTTCACTCATTTGTAGAGCCAGCCGATAGTTCAAAAATTGCCCTAATGCCAGATGAAAATCAGTCAGCGCCGAATTGCTCAAAAAACTTTTGACTTCAACCGCAATTTTTCGCCCTGCCTTCTGTGCCGCCAAGACTTTTTCTGCTGCCAAATCAATCTCTAACCTCACCCCCTCAATCTTAATTATCAGCCGATCTGCTGTAATCATCCAATGCTCCTTGAGGAGTGCCTGTTTTACCGCATTATGAAACAGGTCTTTCGCCACTCTTACTCCTCACCTTTTTTTTTAGTCCGATCGCGTTAACAACACCTTCAACCGAAAAATCGACAAGGCTTGTAGGGGCGGGTTTTTCGATATCATTGATGGACGCACGGAGCGTGCGCCCCTACAGTTTCTGGGTCTAATTCTAATCCATTAAATAGGGAAAATATTATAACGTTTCCATGACAGGATCGACCAATAAATCTGCCCCAAACCGCACCACATCCGTACAAGGTAAACCTGTCTCATCCTGAACCTGCGCGATCGCGTCTCGTGCTTCCCCATCTCTCAAATGCCCGGTATTCAAGGCTATTGCTACAACTGGCACCGGTGCAAATGCCCCTCCCGCCCTAGCCACGGTTTCATACAGTCGAATAACCTCTGGTAACGGTGGAATCGCTACATCCGGACAATGGCGAATCTGTTTTTGTCCAGCGCGATGAACTAATATTAAACCTGTGGGTTGTGTACCTCGAATTAGGGGTAAGGTTGCCGTAGAACCGGGATGAATCAGTGAACCCTGCCCTTCTATCATTAACAACTCATAACCATTGCCAAATTTCATCACTATTTGTTCAACCGCACCCGCCGCAAAATCGACCCGAATTGCATCTAAAGGGATGCCATCCCCAGCAATCATTAACCCCGCTTGACCGGTTGCCAAAAACTTAGACTTAATTCCCTTTCGACAAGCGGCGCGATGGAACTCAATACTGGTAGACATTTTCCCCACACTCATATCCGTACCCACGGTTAAAATCCGTTGACAAGACAGCGATCGCGCTTGGGCTTTGCCAATCCCCAAACCCGTTGGTTCCTGGCGAATATCCCAAATTTGTTGATTGGGTTTGAGTAATTCTTGTAATTCTGGATCAGATGCCATTGGCGTATGCAAACCGTTATAAACGGAAAGTCCAGCCGCGATTCCCTGCTTAACTTCTTGCCACCAAACCTCTGGCAACCGTCCCCCCGATGGGGCAATTCCAATCGCTAAAATCGTGGGATTGTAGGCGAGGGCGGAACTCACTGAATCCACAATCGGCGCATTACAGTTAATTCCAGTTAATTCAGATAAAGATTCTCCAGCACAATCCTTATCAATCACTGCCACCACAGTTGCTTCTGTATATCGTAGCAGCGTTAATCCGGTTTTCCCCTGATCGCCGCGAATCCCTTCATGTAATAAAATAGCGACGCGCTGATCACTCGTCAGATACATGGCGTTTTACTCCCAATCCTGATAAGTTATTTGGTATCAATCGTCCATCTTGAAGCGTCGCCCCGGTAAAGGGATCGTCAACTAAGTTCAAATGGCTGTCTAAATCCAGATAATCGGCGAAAGAGGATAAGTGAGAAGCGGCGGTATTGGCGAGGGTACTATCGGAATAGCAGCCATACATCACCTGTAACCCAAAGGCTTTGGCAGTATGTACCATCCGCAATGCTTCCGTTAATCCACCGGATTTCATTAGTTTGATATTAATCCCATGAATGCAATCAGCCAGGGGAGGAATATCCCGACTGGTAAAGCAGCTTTCATCAACGAAAATAGGTAGAGGCGATCGCGAATACAAATGAGGTAAATCCGCCTCTTGTCCGGCTCTAAGGGGTTGTTCGACGTATTTAACACCCTGTTGGGCTAACCAGTCGCAAATTTTTACAGCGTCGTCTAAACTCCAACCGCCATTCGCATCAACGGTTAGCTGGGCTTGGGGGGCGACGTCTCGGATGGCTAATAGCATTTCGCGATCGGCTTCAATTCCGTCGGGAGAACCGAGTTTAATTTTAAGCACATTACCCCCAGTGATCGGTATCCAATCTCGCACTCGTTCTTGTGCGGCTTCAGGTGTACCAATTCCTACCGTGGCGGAAATTGGCACAATCCGGTGACGATTACATCCCCACAATTTCCATAAGGGAACACCTAGCTGTTTTCCTAACCAATCATGTAATGCAATATCAATCGCCGCCCTAGCCGCCGATGGTGCATCAGTTTCTGCTAACACTCGTTCGATTTTCTGTCGTTCCCAGGGTGTATATGCCTCTAGTATGGGTATAAGTAACTCAAGTGCAGTTAACAGTATCTGAGTGGTTTGTGGAGTTTTATTTAAGGGATGGGATGGAGTCGCGATCGCAAAGGGAGAGGCTTCACCCCAACCCTCTATCCCCTCATGTTCTAGCCGCACCCAGATATTGGTGCTTTGGGAGGTTGTACCGCGACTAATGGTTAAGGGGAATCGCTTGTGAACAGTAAAGGGTTCTAAGCTAAGGCGCATAATCCAAGGGGGGTTTGTTACACAGTAAGCCTATATTAGGTTGAATAGCACTGAAAATTTGCATTTTGGAAGCGCCTCCACCCTTGATATACCGTAGGGTGGGCACTGCCCACCAACATACCAGTCAGTGACATTTATATTAAGCTATGGTATTGGAATTCGCTGATTCTAACCCGAAGCCGATGTGGTAACTATCTTAAAGCTTAGCTTGACAGCGCTTCAGGTAAATCTGTAGGGTGAGGAGAGTGAAGCGTAACGCACCACTCACCGTTAAAGACTTTGGTGGAATAGATTTTACGGTTAAATCGGGCGCAAGCCTTGCGCCCCTACATTTGGGTGTACCTTAAACACTGGAGAACCGCTATATTTGTTCGTCACGACTAACTCGAAGTCTGGCTCTATGACTAACTGAATAAAGGGCAGAGTAAATTTCAGGTTTCAAATACATTTCTTGGTTGCTAGTAAGCGATAAATAGGCTTTTCGTAATTCGGTCACTGTTTCACGTTCATCAGCTACTTCGCCAATTGCTCTAACTATACAACGTTTCCAATTGAAGTCTCGATTATTGTTGTGGATTTCGGGTAATAGCTCCCGTAGTTTAGGGACTAATAACTTGGTAATAAATGTGGGCAAGTTGTTCAAAATTTCATTTTGAAATACCAGCCAATTGGATTGATGCAATATTGATAGTATTTGTTGAGCAATTGTCTCAGACTGGTACTCTGAGGCAGCCCAGAGAATACCTTTTGCCTCACAAATAGATAAATTATAGTTTTTTGTAATAGTGAAAATTCTATTAGCGTAGTCAACGATAAACTTGCGCCCTGATTCCGGCGCTACTCCATGATCCCAGCTTGCCTGACTTTGCTCCAATGCTTGCACCAGCGTTGGCACTACAGAGTCATCTCCCAAGCTTTTGAGAGTGCGAGTTATTCGTTGCCAAACCCTGCATCAGATTGGGTTTACCAACCAGACAACGTGCTGCCAAGAGCAAATCACTATCAAAAAGGTCATCATTGACAGCTAGCGGTTCCCCTTCCGGTATTAACTGGTTGATGTTTCCAGGTGACAATGAAGGTAGCGAACGTCCCAAGATACCTAACAGTAGCGGTGTCGCATCGTCCATACATTCAGCTAATAGCAGGATTACCTCTTCCCACCAAGGTTCATGTCGATGCTTAACAACCTCTTGCCATCCAACTGCACCTTTTTTATTAGCGGCTAGTGCGGCAAAATATTCTTGAAATGTCAAATGCAGAAAGCTATACAATTCATAGGCGGCTTCTTTCAGCAAACTCGATGAATCTGTAATTTCCTCCAGGATTGCTTTGTTCTCTTCTGGTGAGATATTGATTTGAGCATTAGAAAGAAAGCGAGGAAGTTGCCGCAATAGTTCAGCTTCGCGGAAATAGCTTGTCCCTTGCTGATGGAAATACCACGCCACCTCTATCAACAGATTCTGCATTTGTGTTGGTGTAAACTGCATCAATCGATTAACATCTCGATTAGGTTCCGCATCCCATTCTTCGAGCAATACTTCAACGCAGTGCTGGTACAATTCAGAGCGACGCTCAGGTAATTTCAATTCTCGCCCATAGACAATCGCCATTAGTGAGAGAATTAACGGATTTCCTGCCAACGTCTTCATCCGCAAGTTTTTATTTAGTTCTTGCCATAATCCTTCCGCCTTGGAAGGATCTGATTTGAACCAGTTGTTGGCAAATTCCTTAATCTTAGGTTCATCAAATTCCAGCACTTCCATTGTCTGGAACCCAGTTAAACCACCGCGCCAGCCAGCCCGACGACAGGTAACTGCGATCGGAGCATTAGGAAATTGTGTGGCTAATTGATTTACTTTACCAACCGCCTGATTGTAAGCATTTTTCGCCTCAGCAGGGCTTTTACCACCCAATACTTCGTCTAATCCGTCTAACAGCAATGCAGCATTACCGTCTTTTAGCTGTTCTTCAAGATAGGGACGGGCATTTTGAAAGCCATAGTATTGCGCTAAGTCAGCAGCAACAAACTCTAGAACGTTTTCCGTGTTACCTTCTAAAAATTTCAGTTCAACATAAATTGGCAAATAGGGTAAGCTTGATTCATCTTTAGCCATTCGCACAGCTAGGTGTCGCAGGATCGTAGTTTTACCTGCACCAGGCTCACCCAACACCGTTATCCGTTTGTGTTCGGTTAATGCCTCTTCTGGGGAAATTGCCGTTGCCGCTTTTTCTACTAAACGCTGTTGAAATTGTCGCAACAGTTCCCCTGGCTCACCCTCAGCTAACGAGGCTTTTTCTTCTTCTTGGGTAGGGGACAGTGTTTGTTCTTGCCGCACTTGCAGTTTTACATAAATATTCTCCAGATCCAAAGGACTGGACATCTTAAAAATCTGTAGATTACCGAGTCTATAAATCAGGTTTTTACGATAATCTTCTATAGCCTGTTTTTGGTGAGCCTCAGCTTCTGCTTGCTTTAGTTCCGCTTCCTTATTGGCTGCATCTTGCCGTTTACGTCTGTCTCTCTCATCCCAAAAATGAGTTACTTTTGGCCCAAATATGAATGTCAAGACTGCAACTATAAGAGTTAAAATAGTAGCTATAGCACCTACTGCACCCCAATCAATAGAGCCCCAATCAATAGAGGGTGTTGTTAAGTCTGATGGTGCTTGCTTTGGAGAGACATCAGGATTCGCTGCGGGTGACGGTGATGGTGTAGGTGAAGCTGTGGGCTTGATCGTCTGTTGTGTCGTAGCATCAGCTTCGGTTGAGGGAGAAGAGTTTTCCGTGGACGATACAGCTAGAGGAAGAAGTAATGGATTTTGGCTTTGAGCAGCATCAGCATTTACTACTAAAATACTGACTAAGACAGCGCTAGAGGCGAAAAAACGCCTTTTATTTCCCGGCTTCATTCTTTTTGGAAAAAGATTGATTTATTCACCACTCTAGCGCAACCAACATGAAAATAGACTGCCCTGAACCAATTTTTAGCTTTAATCGAGACGCTTTAGTTTTGGTTTCGGAAATTGATATCCTGACTCCTAATAAACACTTTCTAGGACAGAGGGTTAAAAAGAGGGCGACCCGAGTCTATTTAGTGGACTGGAGTTGTTAATTAGTGCAAGCGGGTCGCCCCTACACGAAGACTAACGGTCTTTATTCCTTGTATCACGGATGATACCAATACCCAAATCACTGTCCAGTCGAGCTAATGTTCTATTTTGCCACGTTATTTAAAGAATCTTTAAGAAATTATCTTCCTGCACCCCTCCGCACCTCCGCACCTCCGCACCTCCGCACCTGTGCCCCCACACCCCAACTTTTAACCGGGGGGCCAGTCCATCTGGCGTCCGCCTAAAATGTGTAAATGTAGATGATCCACGGTTTGACCGCCATCAGCACCGTTGTTGATCACCACCCGATACCCTTGATTCAAACCCACTTGTTCAGCCACTCGCTTGGCGGTTAACAGCAGATGTCCCATAAGGGCGTGATCTTGGGACTCAGCCGCCGCTAGCTGGGGAATCGGTTTTTTGGGAATGAGCAGAATATGAACGGGGGCTTTGGGCGTAATATCCTTGAAAGCGAGGACTAGATCATCCTCATAAACAATGTCAGCCGGGATTTCCCGACGGATAATCTTGCTAAAGATTGTCTCACTCATGGCTAATCGCGGTTTTAGTATAAATGCTTCATTAGAAAGTAGCATACAGGAACCAAAAACGCCTAAGATCGAGGTAGAGTAAACAATTAATGGAGAGATCTATCTAGTTTAACCGCATCGGTTTTCTATAATTTATTAGCCTTCAACGAGAGTGCATGACATTCTCCATACCGGAACAAGACGTTAGTCAGCTATGTCAATCGAGAAACTTCAGCCTGCCGAGAAAAGCGCCTACGGTGTCTACATGCCTTACTATCAAGGCGCTAAACGCAATGCCCTCCCCCTGGCGTTTAGTCTGTATCAACAGGGTTCCTTAGAAGGGAGTCGCCGTATTGAAGGCGGTGAGAGCATTCCCTTTGTGGCAACCTGGTTTGTCTCTAAGCTACCTTCGGAACTCACCCGCTGCCGATTACAGTTTGATGGGAATGCGGAACTCAGTTATGAGGTAACTTTGGCAAATTCTGAATTTATTAATTACTTAATCGAAGTCATTTTGAATTTCAAGCGCACTCGCTTGACCGATTTTTCCCAGACATTTTATCGAAAACTACTACGTGACGAGTAAACTCAAGTGGCATTTTGAACGGAGGAGTGAAATTAGGGGTGACAAAATCCGTGAATTATTTACTAATCGGATCAACTGAAGCGTATAGTGGCAAGTCTGCCATTATTCTGGGCATCGCCCATCAGCTCAAAAGTCAAGGACTGGATATTGGTTATGGTAAGCTCTTAGCCTGTACTGAGTATGTGAATAAACTGGATCGGGAAGGCGATGATGTGCAGTTTATTCCGTCTATCCTAGATCTACCAGAAAAACGGGTGCGATCGCCTTTACTTTGCCTCGATGATCAGACAATACAAAAACGCTTACGCGGTGAGGATTCTACCAATTACCGTCAATCGCTGAAGTCCTATCTCCAGCCTCCGATTGGCGATTTAATGGTACTCGAAGGACCGAGTACGCTTTTTGAAGGCAATCTATTTGACCTCTCGTTACTGGACATTGCTCAGGAAATAGAGGCTTCAATTGTATTAGTCAGCCGTTTTCATTCGGTGTTACTGGTGGAAACGCTGCTATCTGCCAAACACCAACTTGGCGATCGCTTACGGGGAATTGTGATTAACGCGATTCCGGCTGATCAACTGGAAATCGTTCAATCCACAGTTCAACCCTTTCTAGAGGCGCAAGGCATTCCTGTATTGGGGATGTTACCCCAAAATGATTTGCTCCGCAGCGTTACGGTTCGAGAATTGATTCATCAACTCGATGCTCAAGTACTTTGCCGTCCGGATCGGATAGATTTATTGGTTCAAAGTTTGACCATTGGCGCGATGAATGTCAACTCTGCCCTAAAATACTTCCGCAAAGGCAAGCACATGGCAGTGGTTACCGGAGGCGATCGCACGGATATCCAAATGGCAGCACTGGAAACCTCAACCCACTGTCTGATTTTAACGGGACATATACCACCCCAACCGTTGATTGTCAACCGTGCTGAAGAATTGGAAATCCCCATTTTATCGGTGGATCTCGATACCCTCACCACTGTGGAAATTATCGATCGCGCTTTTGGTCAAGTACGCCTGCGCGAATCCATAAAAGCACAATGCGTCCAACAGCTTATGACAGAACATTTTGACATTGAACGGTTGATGAATCTGTTGGGTTTAGAAGCGGTTGTATCAACTCATTGAATCGTACCTACACTATAATGCCAAGCATTTAGTGTAGGAGGATGTCACAGTGGTAATATTCGATGTCAATCAATTGACTATGCCTTTTAGAAAAAATCGTTACTTCTGGGTAATTGCCACTGTTAGTTTAATTTTGGATCAACTGACTAAATATTTAGTGGTACAAAATTTTGCATTATACGAAACTTTGCCTCTGATTCCTGATATTTTTCACTTAACGTATGTGACGAATACCGGGGCAGCATTTAGTCTGTTTAGTAAGGGCGGAGTTTGGCTGCGCTGGCTATCACTGGCAGTGAGTCTGGGTTTAATGGGGTTGGCATGGTTTGGTTCCCGGCTGAAACCTATTGAGCAGTTAGGCTACGGGTTTATTTTAGGGGGTGCATTAGGCAATGGAATTGATCGATTTTTTAATGATTGTATCGTTAATGGAAAACAGTTAACCTGTGTGGTTGATTTTCTGGAGTTTCCGATCGTCAAGTTTCCTGTATTAGTCGATTTTCGGCATATTCGACTCGCTCCTTTTCCAGTGTTTAATTTTGCTGATGTTTTTATTAATCTAGGGATTATCTGCTTGTTAATTATCAGTTTTCGCCAAAGTCGCCCACCTGGGGATCAATCTCACAGACAGTAAGCCCTTTTTGCCCTGGCGATTAAAATCGCTGCTACACAAAAAAGTTCACCTGCGCGGACTGGATAAGGGGGTAGTCAACCCGGATTTAGTATTAACTCAAGATGAGGGCGAGTCAACAAAATTAATCGGTTTTCCCTTTAACGCTAGTCCGGCGACTCGCCCCTACAGGGGATGATTATAAATGATTATCGAAAAATCACGGTTAATTGAAGATGAGGGCGAGTTAACAAAATTAGTCAGTTTTTCCTTTTGATCGGATCGCCCTCTATTGAAACGAGAAGGAATCTATGTTGTCTTTGTCTCTAAGCAGCAGTAGTTGTGTCTCTTATTTGGTTTTGGCGTTGAATCATTGCCCAAACTGCTATTCTGGAAATAATTAGGCGAAAGTCTGTCAGAATTGTGGATAGGTTTTCGGGCGTTAGTAGGGGAACGTGGACAAAGATACAACCAGTTGTCGGGGAATAATCGCGCAAATAGCTTAATACTTGATAATAGAGTCCTTCACAGACAAATTTACCCGCGTCGTAACTAATCTCAGTTTCGGTTAATCCCTGTAATAGTTCCTCTAAGTCTACAGAGGTGTTGAGGAAGTGAGTCTCGATGTTTGTCTTATTGCCAAGGAAGGCGGAAAGATAATAGGACAACCCTTTAAAGCTGAAGATTTCCTGAAGAACTATATAATAAACCAACCAATAGACTTGAGCGACAAGGTATCGAGGCGTTGCCCCAGCTTCTACGGTTAATCGGGAACGGGATTCAGCCATGCCGCAACAGATTACCACATCCGGTTGCAGGTGTTCAATTTCCGCGATCGCTAAATCACTGGCTGGAAATACGTCAACGGGTAGCTGTCTCAGATACGTCAAGGATATGGCTTGTTCCTGAAACGGGTTACTCTCTTGTTGGATTTTCAGCAGTAAATCATCGGACGCATTGGATTTGTGATCAGGTAACCAGGTTTGAAAGGATGTCAAAAGGATAGTGGTTGACATTATCGATTAGCACCGAACTCATTAAAATATAGATTGAACCATAAAAATAACGAGGAATCGGTTCATGCCAATCATTGCGGTGGTCGATTACGATATGGGTAACCTGCACTCGGCTTGTAAAGGGTTGGAGAATGCGGGTGCAACAACCAAGGTGACAGATATCGCGGCTGAGATTGAACAGGCGGATGCGGTGGTACTACCGGGAGTGGGTTCATTTGACCCAGCCGTACAGCATTTGCGATCGCGGGGACTTGATGAACCGATTAAACGGGTGATTGCTAGTGGTAAACCGTTTCTGGGTATATGTTTAGGGTTGCAAATTCTGTTTGAGAGTTCAGAAGAAGGAAAGGAACCCGGATTAGGGATTATCCCTGGGAAAGTGCGGCGATTTCAGCCAGAACCGGATATCCGCATTCCGCACATGGGGTGGAACCATTTGGAGTTCACTCAACCAGATTGTCCCTTGTGGATGCAGCTATCTGAGAACCCACAAGTTTATTTTGTCCATTCCTACTACGTTGACCCTGTTGATCCGACGATTCGCGCCGCTACAGTCACCCACGGATCACAACAGGTCACGGCTGCGATCGCGCGGGGTAATATGATGGCAGTTCAGTTTCATCCCGAAAAATCGTCCACAGCAGGCTTACAAATTCTATCGAACTTTGTCACTCTCCTGAAAACTCCTGTATCCGTCTAAGATTGGGGAACAGGTAACAGATGGAAATGAGGAATATGGGAATGTAGAGACGTTGCATGGAACATCTCTACATCCGGGCTGGTTTTGCACAAAGGTTATCAATAGCCAAGCCTAAAATCCCAAAACCCGCCCCTACAGCAGACGCGCCCTAGAACATCTGGAACATGCTTCCCCATTTTCCCCTAATCAACACAACTGGGTCTGAACATTGGTAGGCTGGAAAGAGTCGCCAATGGCTATGAAGTAAGGAGAGTAAACGTTGAAGTATCAGAATTCACAGAATTGGCAAGCTTTAGTGGGAGGGATTATTGCAGCAGCCTTGATTCTCCTTAGCTTTAGCTCCTTTGTGATCATCAACCCAGGTCAAGCCGGGGTCATCAGCATCTTGGGTAAAGCCAGAGATGGAGCCTTACTAGAAGGTATCCACATCAAGCCGCCTTTAATCTCAGTGGTGGACGTATATGATGTAACCGTGCAAAAATTTGAAGTTCCTGCTCAGAGTTCCACTAAGGATCTTCAGGATCTATCAGCTAGCTTTGCGATTAACTTCCGCCTTGATCCGACACAGGTGGTTACAATCCGACGCACACAAGGCACATTGCAGAATATCGTCTCGAAAATTATCGCCCCTCAAACTCAGGAATCGTTCAAAGTTGCAGCGGCGAGGCGAACGGTAGAAGAAGCAATCACCAAACGCACTGAACTTAAACAAGACTTTGATAATGCTTTGAATGAACGGTTGGAAAAGTATGGCATCATCGTCCTAGATACCAGCGTGGTTGACCTAAACTTCTCCCCAGAGTTCTCCAAGGCGGTTGAGGAAAAACAAATCGCTGAACAACGGGCGCAACGTGCTGTTTACGTTGCCCGGGAAGCCGAACAACAAGCCCAAGCGGACATTAATCGCGCCAAGGGTAGAGCCGAAGCCCAACGACTATTGGCGGAAACCCTGAGAGAGCAAGGCGGACCACTGGTTCTGCAAAAAGAAGCCATCGAAGCCTGGAAACAAGGTGGGGCGCAAATGCCGAAAGTTTTGGTCATGGGTGGTGATTCCAAGAGTAGTGTGCCATTCTTATTTAACTTGGGGGATATAGCACAGGAAACGCTACGGCGCTAAGGACGCCAAATCCTGTGGTTATCCTGTTTGATTGGTTTCAAACTTAAGCGGAATGGCACTGAAATAAGCATTGTAAATCGCTTATACTGTAGTACACTGGCAAGCTTAAAGTTGTGGGTAAAATTTTTTTGAATCGCTACTCTCATAAGGCTTCCTTGAAAATACTTGACCACCGTTTTAACCTTGCCAGTGTAGTAGGGTGGGCATTGCCCACCAACCGTAAGGAGTGTGCCATTCAACTTAAACGACAGCCCTTACCCCCTAAAAAAAAGAATGCCCTGAGGGAGGATATGCCACTCGCCGTCACGGTTTCAGCACGTTAGGATAAGAACGAATCGGCTCATGAGCCTGATCGAGTTTTCTAGTCAATTGTAACCAAACCTTGTTCAGGTCTTAATGTAACTGAAAGTCTATGGAATTTTTGTCTGATACCGTCGTTCTGTCACGCCTGCAATTTGCAGTGACGGCTATTTTTCATATACTTTGGCCCATTCTCACCACAGGTATGGGTATTTACCTGGTCATCGTGGAAGGAATATGGTTGAAGACGCGCAATCCTGATTATTACTACCATGCTCGCTTTTGGTCAAAGCTGTATGTCCTCAACTTTGGCATTGGCGTCGCCACCGGGGTGCCGATGGAATTTCAGTTTGGCACTAACTGGGCATCCTTTTCGGAGGCGGTTGGTAATTTTTTTGGCAGCATTCTCGGCTTTGAAGCATCGATGGCGTTCATGCTAGAAGCAGCATTTTTAGGGATTATGGTGTTTGGTTGGCAGCGTGTTCATCCGATCATGCACTACGTTGCGACTATCCTTGTAGCATTCGGTGCTAACTTATCCACGTTCTGGATTTTAGCTGCCAATTCCTGGATGCAAACCCCATCGGGTGGAGAATTTATCGATGGCAAGTTTGTTGTCAGTGATTATTTTCAGGCAATTTTCAATCCCTTCATGATGAACAGTGTTCTACACATGTTCTTTGCCACCCTAGAAACATCGCTGTTTGTGATTGGTGGGATTAGCGCTTGGTACATTCTCAACCAACGCCATCAAGCCTTCTTTTCTAAGTCATTGAAAATTGTCTTAGCCGTTGCGATCGCAGTCGCCCCCTTACAGATCTATATTGGGCATTTAAGTGGCGAACAAGTGTATCGTCATCAGCCTACAAAACTAGCGGCGATGGAAGCGCAGTGGGAAACCATACCCGCCGGAGTTGCAGCAGATTGGAGTCTTTTGGCATTCCCCAATGAAACCGCCGAACAAAATGATTGGGAAATTAAAGTTCCCAACGCATTGGGATATATCCTAAAATTTCAAAAAGAACTGTCTGAACCTGTATTGGGATTGAAGGAGTGGAAACCCGAAGATCGACCCCATCTATTAGGGTTAATCTACTATTCCTTCCGGATCATGATTGCCATTGGCTTCTTCTTCGCCGGATTAATGCTGTTGAGTGTACTGCAATGGCTACGGGGTAAGCTTTCACCGGAAAACATTACCCAGCAGCGTCTGCTTTTATTTGCCTGGATTTTTGCCGCGCCCCTCGGTTATATTGCTGTAGAATCCGGTTGGATTGTTCGCTGTGTAGGACGACAGCCATGGACAGTGTACGGGCAAATCCGCACTGTAGACGCTGTGTCTAATGTCCCAGCCAGTAATGTTTTAACGTCGTTACTCAGTTTCAGTGGGGTTTATATCCTGTTATTTTGTGCCGCTTTGTTTTTTGGTAGCCGAATTATCCGCCGAGGTCCAAATTTCAATCTCCCTTTACCCAGTGCTGAAACTCAAGAAGGTATCAACACTGATCCGGGACAATTTATTCCCGATGAACGCCCACTAGAAGCGCAACAGTAGGAGATTGTATGGAGACACTATCCTATTTTCTGCCCCAAGTCTGGTTTGCCATTTTAGCCCTATTTCTCTTCCTCTACGTGATGCTGGATGGATTTGATTTAGGGGTTGGCATTTTATCGGTTACTTCTTCCAGTGAGGAACGCCGGGGTATTTTAATGACCAGTTTGGGTAATGTTTGGGATGCTAACGAAACCTGGCTGGTAATTATGGGAGGGGGTTTGTTTGGGGCATTTCCCTTAGCCTACGGCACGATTTTAACTGCCTTGTACATCCCAATTTTATTTATGGTTTTTGGGTTTATTTTCCGGGCGGTGGCGTTTGAGTTTCGCGAACAATCTAATCGTAAATTCTTCTGGAATTTAGCCTTTGGTGCCGGAAGTTTCTGCGCTGCACTGGGTCAAGGATTTGCCTTGGGGGCTGTACTATCGGGTATTACGGTTGATGAAGCGGGTCATTTTATTGGCGGGACTTGGGATTGGCTAACCTGGCAATCTGTTATCGTGGCGTTGACCTTAATTCAAGGGTATGTGTTAATTGGCTCAACCTATTTGGTTCTGAAAACAGAGGGAGAATTGCAAGCCACCCATTACAAAACCGCCAGAATTGCCGCGATCACCACCCTAATTGGCGCGATTGTGATTACGATTACCACGCCCATCTTTTATGAGTATGCGCGATCGCGTCTATTTGCTCAACCCCAAATTTATATCTTCGCCGCCATACCCCTACTGGGAATTACGCTAATTTGGCTACTCCTAAGAAGTCTAAATCGACAGGAGGAGAGAACGCCATTAGTTTGGACGATTCTACTTTTTTTACTGACGTTTATTGGGTTAGCCTTGGTTGTATTTCCCTACATCATTCCCACTCAGATCACCATTTATGAAGCAGCGGCTGACCCCAGTGCGCTGGTTTTCATGATCATCTTTATCGGTGTTCTGATTCCGATTATGTTGGCATACAACATCTATCAATACATCGTGTTTCGGGGTAAGGTTACGGGTGAACATTATGAAGTCTAAATCAGTCAACAGTATGCCCTGGGTGTAGTCACAGGGTCAAAGGTCAAACCTTAGTCGGGGCGGCTTTAGTCGCATCTAGATGAGGTGAGAAACGATAGTCGTAAAACCCGCCCCTACACAAGACGCGCCATGGCGCGTCTCTACACTTAGGTTTCGCGATCGCACCATTCCAGCACTCGATTCCACGCCCACCAGCAGTCAGGATCTTGATAGTCTCGCTGACAAGCATGAGAACTAATATAACCGACATGACCCCCCTGTTTTGTCACCCTTAAGTCAATCGCCGGATTATCAGCACAAATTCCTTGTAAGTCGGGAATAATTGTGGGGTCAAACATCGGATCATCGGCTGCATAAAGAATCAGCGTCGGTTTGTGCAGGTGAGGTAAAATATGCAGTCCACTACTGGCATCATAGTACTCTTCCACCGATGAAAACCCCAATCCCTTAATTACTAACTCCTGATCAAATCCCCAAATGCTGTTTGCCCGTTCAACCGCCTCCGAATCGATATCTTGGGGATGAGCGTGATAGAGGCGCCATGCAAGTTGTTTCAAGGTGCGGGCGACAGCTTGTTCTAAATACCGCCCCCACGGATGGTTTAACAGATAAGTAAGAGAACGGTTAGAATCCAGACTGGGACAAATAACTGCACCACCGCCAATCTCTGACTCCTCTAATCCTACCTCTTCTGGCAAACGTGCGATCGCCTGGGCTGATTTAATCCCCCAAAGCGCTAATTGTCCGCCCAGTGAATAGCCTGTAAACCAAAATGGGGCGGGACACCCCATGGCTTTTGATTGCGCCGCGATTAGAACAAAATCATCACCCTCGTACAAACCATCTGAGGTTAACGTTGGTGACAACAGTGCTGTTTTTCCATGGGCTCGCCAGTCAAATAGCACCACTGCATAGCCTTGAGCAAAGGCTTTACGCCCCAACAGTCTCAGAAACCATTGGTTATCCAAATCCCCGGTAATTCCATAAGTTCCCACAATCGTACCCTTAGCACATTCTGGAATGGCGACAATTCCAAAAATCGGTACATTGTGGGCGCCACGAAAAATTTTCTCCTGATAAGGGGGTTCTGGGTAGGGAATCGTCGCTTCCCAATCGCGGGATGCTCTAAACGCCAAGTACAGGGTCATCGCCAGACCATTACTTAACCACCAAGGGGAATGAAAGTGTCTTTTGTCATTCTTCATTTGTCATTCATCGATTTTTTTCATGATTTATCATTAAAATTACTTATTTTAAAAATATAATTAGGTTATGAAACGCCGAAATATCCTTAAGTTTACAACAATCGGTGCCGTTGGGTCTAGTCTCAACGCCTGCCGTAAACAAACACCTCCAATCCTATCAACACAAACTCAACCTATCATTAATTGGCGCATGGCAACAAGTTGGGATCGTTATTTTGAAATCTTGTTTGAGGGGATTGAAACATTATGTCGCTCGGTTAGCACGATGACGGAGGGGCGCTTTACGATAACCCCCTATGCAGGTGGTGATTTAGCCCCACCCCTAGAAGTATTTGATGCCGTTTCCGCCGGAACTGTTGAATGTTGTCACACAAATACATTCTACTCCTTTCAGAAAAGTCCCGCTCTAGCCTTTGGCACTACCCTTCCTTTTGGTTTAAACGCTCAACAGCAAAATGCTTGGCTTTACCAAGGTAAAGGGTTAGACGCTTTGCAAAAGATTTTTTCCGAGTTTAATATCATCGGATTTCCCGCTGGCAATTCAGGGAGTAGTATTGGGTGCTACCCTAAAACTAATCCCTAAAAGAAAACTCCCAATAAATCACCATGGTTCAGCTTCCAGCTCAATCTGATCCACCCCTTTCACCTCGGCAAACCCTACCGACGATGTATGATTTACCGAGTGATAACCCGGAGGAACCTGGATTGCCAGACGAGTTTCATTTTTTACAACCTTTATTGTTGTTTCTGACATTTCAACCCGCTAACTGGAATCCGGAGTTAGTCTTTTCTGCTTGTGATTTGAATCTTTACTATAGTGTTACCCATCCACAGTGGTACAAGCGTCCGGATTGGTTTGGAGTGGTGGGTGTACCTCGGTTGTATGAAGGGCAGGATTTACGGTTAAGTTACGTGGTTTGGCAAGAAGAGGTAAATCCATTTGTGGTGGTGGAATTATTATCGCCCGGTACACAAGAAGAAGATTTGGGGCGCAAAGTGCAAACCCCCGGAAATCCGCCGACAAAGTGGCAAGTGTATGAGCAGATTTTACGGATTCCTTACTCAGTTGTTTTTAGTCGTTATACCAATGAATTACAAGCGTTTCATTTAGTCGGGGGTCATTACGCACCAGTGAACCTCATTGATAATCGGTTATTGGTGCCGGAGTTAGAGTTAAGTTTAGGACTATGGCAGGGGAGTTTTCGGGGGATTAACCGTCTGTGGTTGCGGTGGATGACGCTTGAGGGAGAATTAATTTTAACGCCGGAAGAGGAAGCGGTTATGGCACAGGAAAGGGCGGAACGGTTGGCTGCACGATTGCGGGAGTTAGGGGTTGATCCTGATGAGTTGGAATAGCTGTTAGGTTTGTAGTTGCGCTGTACTCGCCATAATCGGGAGCATCACTTACTATAGAAGGGATTCATTGGTTCAGTTGCTGCATCAAAGCGGTGGTTCGGGCTGTGGCGGCTTTCAATTCAGCCTCGACAAGACTATCTAGCTCCGCTTGTTGTTCCGGAGGTAGCATCTGTCCCTGATCGCGTGCTGTTCGCCAGCGATTCATCAACTCAGATAAACGCTGTTGCTCAAATTCACTAAAAAACCAGTCAGGACGAAAGCTTTGGAGAATCAGTAGGGTACCCAATTCACCACCTTCTAACTGGGCGGTAAACGCATCTAGCGCTTCACCTGCGGTTTTACCTGTGGATTGCTTATCACCTGCGATCGCTCGGGTATTGCCTCTCACCGCTTGCATCGGATACTGGCAAAATAGCAACTGTAGTCATGTCTTTACTTAAGAGTCTTTTGCTCACCAATTATACGTAACATTCACCCTCAGCCTGGAAAAGCCGAAACGGTTATAAAAAGAGCAATTAGCTTATACAGCTAACGTCACGCGATCGCACTGTCTTTGATGACTCCTGTTTGAGGATCTAAAGTTAAGCTGTTTTCTTCAAGATTTAAGCCTTGAACTAAAGTACTCTTGGAGAACGCTTCGCGAACAGGCTAAAAGCTAAAACCCGTTAAAACGGGTTAAAAGGCATAATTTAATCAGCTTTAGGTTACTTTAGCTTTGACGCGGGAATTTATTTCCTGGCGATATAGCAGTTCCCAAGCGTGTTAGGTATACCACAATGTAGGGGCGCAAGGCTTGCGCCCTGATCAAGGTATCGCATCAAACCATAAATTACTATATTAAAATTAGCTTACCATTGGATAGTATAAGCTCTAAGTTTAAAATCAATTAATATATAACGATGAAGCGCCGAAACTTCTGCCAAAAAGCTGTGCTAGGAACGGCGGGTTTTACCACAGTAACATCAACTCAACTTACACCTCAACCTGATAGAACAACTTCTAGTTCTACACCAACTCAACCTGCGATTCAATGGCGCATGGCAACCAGTTGGCTCAAAAGTGATATTACCTTTGGCGCGGTTGAAGAACTTTGTCAACGAGTGAAGGCGGCGACGAATGGACAGTTTGTGATTATTCCCTATCCTGCGGGTGAAATTGTGCCCCCATTACAGGTTTTTGATGCGGTTAAAGCGGGAACGGTTGAGTGCGGTCATACAACAGCTCTTTACTATCTTGACAAAAATCCAACCTTAATATTTAGCATCTCTGTTCCCTTTGGACTAACCGCGTATCAACAAAATGCTTGGCTACATTATGGGGGCGGTTTAGAGATAATGCATCAGCTCTATGCTGATTTTGGCATGATCGCATTCCCGGCTGGTTCTGTGGGTATCCAAATGGGTGGATGGTTCAACAAAGAAATGAAGAGTTTGGCTGACTTTGAAGGACTTAAAATTCGCATTCCTGGATGGGGAGCGCAAATTCTCAGCCGCTTTGGCGCGAAGGTGACTGTGTTAGGAGGTGATGAAATTTTGGCGGCGCTAAAGGTGGGTAAAATTGAGGCAGCAGAATGGCGAAATCCTCATGATGATGAGCAGCTAGGACTACACCGTGTAGCTCACTATTACTATTATCCAGGGTGGTGGGAACCGGGAGCGAGTGAAGATATTCTGGTGAGTCGCCAGCAATGGCAAAATTTACCGAAAGCCTATCAGCAAATTTTTCAAGCGGCGGCGACGGAAACAAGTTTGACCATGTTAGCCGCCTTGGATGCGGCGAATGGAGAAGCACTGAAACGGTTAGTTGAGGGCGGAACCGAATTGAAAGCCTACAGTCGAGAAATATTACAAGGGGCGTATCAAGTGAGTGTTGACCTTTTGGAAGAAAATGCTCGTCAAGATGTAATTTTTAAAGACGTATACGATAAATGGAAAGCTTTCCGAAGTAAGATTTATCAGTGGAATCGGATCAATGAATTTAGTCTAGAGCAGTTTATGCTTAAAGATTTTATTTAAAATTAATGATTTATTTGGGATTACCCCCTGTAAAAAATGCTAAAATGTAAAATTTAAAATCAGTATCATTTCAACCCGATGACATGGGGTGAGGTTAACACGGTGAGTTCCAGACTGAACGCTTTTAAAGCTAAATTATTGAATCATCGAGTTCAAGCTAACCGTCGGAAACTAGCCGCTCAGCTCCGTAATCAAAAAATTGGACAAAAATTAAATATTACCTTTGGTGTTTTAATTGTAATGACGTTTCTGGTCATTGGGCGAAATTATTTGGGGGGTCGAGAGGCTCAAGTTAATATTAATCGAACCCAGACTATTAGAGTTCCTACCGTTCTCGCCTCCGCTCAAGCCCAGGCAAATTTGCTGAAAATGTTATCCCAGGTGCGAGCTTATGTAGCAACGGGAGATCCGGAGTACCGCTACCGTTACCAACAATCGAGACAGCGGTTTGAAGCGGATTTAGGCCAAATGGAGGCGCTGGCGAACCACTCCGCCTCTGACATTCGCGATCGCGTCAGTAAACTGAAACAAACGTATCAGGTTTGGTCGGAACTCCCCGATCAGTTAATCGCTCTGCGAGACAACTTGCTGGAAAATCAACCCGCCTTAAAACTCTTGGATAGCCGAGGGAAAAAACCGATTATTATTATTCAGCGAGAGATAGAAGAAATGCTCGATGATCAACAGGCGAACTTGCTGACTCCTTTAACCGTATGTACGGATGAACTCCGACAAAAATCTCACCTTAGCGATTCTCAATTATGCCCAGGGTAAAGTCAGTATAAGTGGTCAACATGAAGAAACCATTGTGGTGCGAGAGGGTGGTAAAATAGAACGCATTGACACCATAGATTTAGGGTTTCCCATTGGTTTGGAGCATGAAATTTCCGAATTTATTCATCATACCCTAGTACAGCTCAATCCAGGTGATGGTATTGTTCTTTATACGGATGGGATTACGGAAGCTGAAAATATAAACCATATTCAGTATGGGATAGAAAAGCTTTGTCAGGTGGTGCGTCAAAATTGGCAACAGTCGGCGGAGGAGATTAAGCTGGCGGTGATTGATGATGTACGGCGACACATTGGTCAGCAAAAAGTGTTTGATGATATTACATTGCTAGTGCTCAAACAACAATAAATGGGATACCCCCCCATCTCCTTTGCGGGAATGTTCGACTTACCGGAAAAGCGATGGGTGAAGGCTCCCACGCTCTTTAGCTGGGAGATGAAACCGAGCGAACCGTCTAGGTAGCGAATAAATTCGCCAGTCAAATAATTCGGATAACGTTCTACTATTGTGGTAATGTAAATACAAGTCGCGGGAGGGCATTCCGAGACTATAAACGGACGTGGAGAGGGTGTAAGACCTCATTTGGAGGCAACCTTCAGCGAAGCGTCAACCCCAATCAGCGACCACCCCTAAAAAGGTGGCGTGGTGAGGAATCCCCCGCGCTCTTTAGCCGGGGGAGGATGTCAATGTTTTCAGCTAAGTAGGTGAAGCGAACGGAATTTTCTATTGGTGTCAATTTAATTTGAAAACCAATAAGAGTGTAGAGACGTTCCATGAAACGTCTCTACATTTGTTTTATTCCACTAAGTTTAAAGAGGTGACTTCAAGGATTGTCCCTTCTAGTTTGGTACTATCAAGTTGGACATTTGTCAAGTCTGTCCCAGCTAAATTTGCGTCGCTTAAATCAGCATTTTTTAAAATCGCCGCCGTTAGCTTGGCGTAGGCTAAATTAGACCGACCTAAATTCGCTCCATTTAACTTAGCTTGTGTGAGATTGGCTTCAATCAGGTTCGCTCCACTCAAGTTAACTCCACTCAGGTTAGCATTGCTGAGATTGACTCCAATCATGTTGGTGATACTGAGATTAGCGCCTGTGAGATCAGCATCACTCAAATTCGCTTTGATCAGGTTAGCGCCGCTCAGGTAAGCAATCATCAGGCTGCTATGACTCATATCCGCACAACTCAGTTCAGCCCCACTCAAGTTAGCGCCATTGAGATTGGCATACCGCAGGTTAGCAACGCCAAGTTTGCTGCCAATTAAATTCGCATCTTTGAGGTTAGCATCTCTGAGATCGGCATTACTGAGCGTGGCAATAATCAAGTCAGCTTTACTGAGATCCGCTCCAATCAGTTTGGCATCTCGTAAGTTAGCATCACTGAGGTCAGCATTACGCAGGTCAGCACCCATGAGGTCAGCCCCCCGTAAGTCAGCATCGCGCAAGTCAGCATCACGCAAGTCGGCATCACGCAGGTCAACATTCTGGAAACTTCGCTCTCCTGCTGCATAACGTGACCGAAATTCGTTTGCATCCATAGGTGTAGGTAGGTTTTGTGTCTTGGGAATTCAGCTTGAACTAGCTTTTCCCAATGCTAGGTTCTAGCACGAACCAGAGGATACCGGAATCCTATCTCACGGAACTGGTTTGGGAATCTCCAGTCAAACTGATCAGGGTTCCTTCTAGCTTAGCTTGATCTAGATTGGCATCGGTCAAATCCGCGCCAGCTAAGTTGGCGTCGCGTAGATCTGCATGACACAATAATGCTCCATTTAGCTTGGCATGAGCTAGGTTGGCTCGATACAATTTGGCTTCACTTAAATTGGCACCACTAAGATTGGCTTCAATCAAGTTAGCCCCATTGAGATCAGCACTAATTAGATTAGCACCACTGAGATCCGCTCCGATGAGATTGGTAATACTTAGATTAGCACCGCTTAAGTTAGCATCGCTCAGGTTAACCTTAATTAAACTCGCATCACTCAGATAAGCGCGACTCAGGCTGGCACTCTTGAGGTTAGCACCACTGAGTTCGGCACTAATTAAGTTGGCACCGATTAGGTTTGCCTCACTCAAGTTGGCAACACCCAATTTCGCGCCAATCAAGTTTGCCTCGCTCAGGTTCGCACCCCTCAAATCCGCATCGCTGAGGCTGGTAAAAATTAGATCCGCACCGGTGAGATTGGCACCCTGTAAATTAGCCTCGCTCAGGTTAGCACCGCTCAAGTCACAATAACTCAGGTCAGCTTGGTTTAGGTCAGCACCGATCAGATTGACACTGCGAAAATTTCTTTCACCTGCGGCATAACGCGACCGAATTTCTGTAGCATCCATAGGTTTTATGTTGTAAATTTAGACTTAACAATTTTTTACGGCAAAACTCGTTGTCTAATCCCTCTGTGGTCACACATCCAAAAAACAAAGGACAAATGATAAAGGACAAATGACCAATGACCAATCACATAAAAACCCGATGTTCTAGAGATGGCATCTGGCGACGAACTTGTTCCAGGCGAGTCGGATTAATTTCTGCGATCGCGACACCGGGTTTATCGCCAGCATCGGCTAAAATCACCCCCCAAGGGTCAACAATCATGGCATGACCGTGGGTTTTACGCATCGCGTAATGACGTCCCGTTTGAGCGGGTGCAATCACATAACAGGTGTTTTCAATGGCTCGTGCTTGGAGTAGGACTTGCCAATGATCTTTTCCCGTATACGCAGTGAAAGCAGCCGGAACAAACAAAATGTCCGCCCCTTTATCAGCTAAATGACGGTAAAGTTCTGGGAAGCGAACATCATAGCACACCGATAGTCCCAAGTTGCCCAGTGTTTCGGAGTAACAAACCGATGGCAGTTGATCCCCAGCCATCACCGTACTCGATTCTTGATAGGTGTTGCCATCGGGGACATTCACATCGAATAAGTGAACTTTTTGATAACGCATCAGTTCGACGCCATTGGGATCGATGAGTAAGGCGGTGTTGTAAACTTTTGTATTGTCCACAGGCACAGGAAATCCTCCCCCAAGCAGAGTGACTTGGAAGCGCTGTGCCATGGTTTTGAGGAACTTTTCACTCTGGAGGGCGATCGCCTGAGCTTGTGCCACTTTGTCTTCTTCTTTACCAAGGAACGAGAAGTTTTCCGGTAAGGTAATTAGCTGGGCGCCTTGGCGCACCGCCAGTTCAATCAGTGTTTCTGCCTCAACCAGATTCTTCTCTAGGTCAGGCAGGCTTGTCATTTGCACAGCAGCGGCAAGGTAAGACTTCATGGTAGCAGGAATAGATAATGATTCTATCGTTTTAGTTTTTGCCATTAACTATACCAGGCAACGCCTTTCACAGCCATATCAATTCTGGACGCACCCGAAGCGATCGCGTGGAGGGGAACTGGCTCTTAGGTTAGGTTTGACCCATCCCCCGCCCTTGGGTTACAGCTAATTTAGATTAATTCTTTCTTCAGAAGGATACCCAAACTGGAATGATTTAGCTATTTTACTAACTATAAAGATTAGGCGTTTGTCAACTAAGTCAAGCCTTTGTGTAATTAAAATTAATCTTTAATCAAGAACGTGGGTTGTATTGGTAAACCATTGAAACAAACTCTTAAGGAGTACGTCTTTTTCGGTAGCAATCCTGGGTTGCCATGGCAGTGCCATCATAGATTTAGATACAGTTGGTGATACAATCCCAGCTTATCTTCAACAGATACCTAAAGGAGGACAAGAAGGCATGAATCTAATTTGTGAAATTACTCAACAAGCGCTAAAAAAATTTGGGCAGCTAATGCTAAAATTCTTTAGTTGAGTTCGATTACTGAATTGCTGTTTGATAATTTGGCAAGCGAACAAGATACATAACCGACAATTTTTGCCAAACTAAATGCACCGTATCAAGAGCGAACTTTTTTATGAGTTATACCATTATTTAGTCGCTACAACAGCGATATTCCACGCCAACCGCTTTATCAAAGGAATCTTTTTCAGACTCTGATCGATTATCTCCAACTGCCGATAAGTCGGACTCAATCGTTCATGTTCAATAATAATCTTTTTCCAGTAACGTTCTTTATTGGGATTAACCTTTTCAATTAAATAGAATCGCAAGAAAATCCAAAGGCTTGCCAGCCAAAAGGTATCATAGGTTGTTTTGGAAAACAGAGACTTAACCACCTTGATAATATTAATATCCAACGGCATTTCATCATCAGTACGCACCTCAGTCGCCATACGCCGATAGACATTAATCACAGGATTATGTTTTAGCGGGTCCCAAAAACAGGCTTTTCCTCCGGGTTTGAGGATACGGTGCATTTCCTTTAGTGCGATTTTGGGATTGGGAATATGGTGCAATAAATTGGAAGCATAAACAATATCAAACGTATTATCGGCAAAATCCAGCGCCATAGCATTCGCTGTATGCCCCTCAATTTTAACGCCGTTAGCCGCCGCTAATTTTAGCGCCACCTCTACCATTCCGGGTGAATAGTCAGCGGCGACACAATTCGCTCCTTTTTGTGCAAAGTAAACGCTATTTTCACCTGCACCACAGCCTAAGTCTAAGAGACGTTTACCGCGAATATCGCCGAGTTGTTGCAGAATAAATCGGTTTTCGGGAGCAGTACAGGCTTCAAAATAGTCAGCCACGCGAATACCATCGACATCAATGGCGGCTGCCCAGGTATCATGAAACTGGCGTTCTTTATTGAGAGTTTCGTCAATCATCTTGTCGGTAAGGGTTGGGGAGAGACGGTTAGGTAATTAATGGCAATTGTACAATAATTTGCACGATTATTCTGAGTGTAGCTTATGGCTGGTAATACTTCCTCCTCGGATACGATCGCGCCCTAAAAAGAAAGAAAAAAATCAGGAAACCACTGAAGCTCAAAAACCAAACAAGCCAGCTTCGGTAAAGGCTCGGTCTAGATCAAGTGTTAAACCCAGATTTTCAGCCCACTCCCATAAATAATCGAAATCAAGTTGTTCCCCTTGTACCTTGAGAACTCCCAAGACATCACGCCATTGTTTTTCCGAACCTGAACTCTGTCTCCATATTAGTTTACTTAAAATAACATCTTCAGGAGAAGCAAAATAAAGCATCGTGTTTTCAAACTCAATCACCCGTCGGCGCTCAAACTTCAGGCGATCAAATTCCTCTGTTCCGGTTATCAGTAAATCAGCACGGCTAATGCTCTCCATATCGGTAATTTGTAGGGTTCTCATCCGACCCAATTTTACATCATCAACACCAGGAACATAAAAACCACACTCGCTGAGGGCGTCGGTAAGGCGATCAATATCAGTCGGAGAAATTCCGATTACCAAATCTAAATCCTGTGTTGTGCGGGGTTCACCGTAAGCGATTGCTGCTACCCCACCCGTGATGTAATAGGGAATGGACAATGCAGTAAAAATGGGATGAACTTTAACCGCTAACTGTACCGAATCCTGAATCCACATTTCTGACTTGACGGTGGGAATGTAATTAGGAGGACAATGTTCTTGTAACCACGCTCTGGCAATTTTTTGGGCGAACTGGGTTGGGGAAAGATGTGCAAATTGTTGGCTCAGAGAACACAACGAAAGCTTACGGGCGCTCTTTGTCAGCGATGCTGCCATTTTCAACCGTTCGCCCGGTGTTCGTTGTCGGAGCAAGTGAAACGTCAGCTTATCTGTTTCTACACTGGTGTCTTCAGCCTGGGGACGGTATCCTGATACAACAGAGAATGGAATGGATTGAATCATCGCGATCGCGAGTGCAAGATCTGAGTTTCTTTCTATAATGTTATCGACGCAGTTTTCGTCTCAATTCCCGCAGCATCCGACTGGTTCCTTGTTCAATGGCTTGTTGCACCAATGGGGGAATTAGTTCGGTAATCGACATATCAGGAAAGATGGCTGTTTCTGTTGAGAGACTATAGTCCCCATTGTGGAAAATATAAATCCTAAGCTGATGATGGCGATAAATCCAAACTTCTGGGACTTGTAAAGCGGCGTAGGCGTCAAGGGTGGTTTTTGAAGTGACATCACACTCAATAGCCAGATCAGGAGGTGGGTAAATGTCCAAATCCATAATCGTGCAACCTTGGACACGGTTAGCGTTCTGGATATAGAGACAGGTATCGGGTTCAACACCAGCAATAACTGGGCGTTTGAAGGTTGTTGAACCAAAGTCCTCCCAATCACGC
The DNA here is from genome assembly GCF_046565525.1 of Coleofasciculus sp. NCBI lineage: Bacteria > Bacillati > Cyanobacteriota > Cyanophyceae > Coleofasciculales > Coleofasciculaceae > Coleofasciculus > Coleofasciculus sp. The sequence goes on from NZ_JBKHUP010000009.1 coordinate 96,181, forward strand.
TCCTGGCTATCTAAGATTGTTTTAACAATATCGGCAATGATGCGATGGGGACGTTCATGAATGGCTAAAGGGGACATGATCGAGAGAATACCTTGGTAGTAGGCGATGCGGGTGTTACGTTGTTCCCCTAACTCTGCCAGAATTTGTTCAAAGTCTTGCCACGATATATCAGAAATCTGAATGGTGCTACCTGGAGTTAGTTTAATGGCGCGAATGGGAATAGTGACACTCAAGCTATTTTGCTCCAATCCATGCAATTGATGATACCAAATCCACTGAAGCCACGGCGATTAAAATCGCTGCTACACAAACTTTCGTCCGCCTGCGCGGACTGGATTATAAATTAGATCCCCGACGTCTTTAAGAAGTCAGGGATCTGGTAAGGATGGATTAAACTGAGGCTACCGCTTTATCGGTCTCGCGATCGCTCTCGTCCTGATGTTGTCCCTGTAACCAACCATAGAGTCGGTTCAGGGCATTCACATAAGCTTGGGCTGATGCCACAATAATATCGGTATTGGCAGCATGACCGGAAAAAACTCGACTGTTATAACGCAGGCGAATGGTAACTTCCCCTAGGGCGTCAATCCCGGCTGTTACTGACTGCACCGAATACTCAATCAGTTCATTGGGGACATTCACCACGCGGTTAATCGCTTTATACACCGCATCCACTGGACCGGTACCAATCGCCGCATCCATCAGTTCCTCACCTTCGGGAGTGCGTAAGGTTACCGTAGCAGTCGGACTGGCATGATCCCCACAGGATACCTGGACTAATTCTAGATGGAATAGTTCGGGAACTTGGCGGATTTCGTCGTTAACCAGCGCCTCTAAATCCCAATCGGATACGTCTTTTTTCTTATCCGCCACTTCTTTAAAGCGGACAAAGGCTTTATTCAACTCTGTCTCAGACAGATCAAACCCTAATTCCTTGAGACGAGTGCGGAAGGCGTTGCGCCCTGAATGCTTACCCAAGACAATCTGATTATCGGTTAAACCGATTAACTTGGCATCCATTATTTCGTAAGTCAGCTTATTTTTTAGGACGCCATCTTGGTGAATACCCGATTCGTGAGCAAAAGCATTTGCGCCAACAATTGCCTTATTTGGTTGCACTAACATTCCCGTCAAATTAGATACTAACCGCGAGGTTTTGTAAATCTGGCGCGTGTCAATATTTGTTAAGGACTCCTCTGACTCAGGAGGACGTCCCAAATAGGGGTTGTAAAATTGCCGCCGGACGTGTAATGCCATGACGAGTTCTTCTAGGGCCGCATTTCCTGCCCGTTCGCCAATACCATTAATCGTGCATTCTAACTGTCGCGCCCCATTTTTCACGGCTTCGAGGAAGTTGGCAACGGCTAATCCTAGGTCATTGTGACCGTGAACGGAGATAATGGCTTGGTCAATATTAGGGACGTTTTCTGTAATCCCGCGAATCAATGCGCCAAACTCACTCGGGGTGGTGTAGCCTACGGTATCGGGAATATTCACCGTTGTCGCCCCCGCCGCGATCGCACGTTCTAACACCTCGTACAAAAACTCTGGATCAGAACGCCCTGCATCTTCGGGGGAAAACTCCACATCCTCGACAAATGATTTGGCATACGCCACCATTTCTTCTGCGATCGCGACAACCTCCGGTCTGGTCTTTTTCAGTTTATAGTTGAGATGAATATCGGATGTGGCAATAAATGTATGAATTCGGGCATTGGCGGCGGGTTTGAGGGCTTTCGCCGCCGCTTCGATATCCTGACGGGTGGCTCTGGCTAACCCACAAATTGTCGGTCCCGACTCGATACCTACAGTTTTGGCAATCTTTTGCACGGCGTCGAAGTCACCCGCACTGGCATAAGGGAACCCCGCTTCAATCACATCAACACCGAGTCGTGCTAGTTGCCGTGCGATCGTCAGTTTCTCCTCTACGTTTAAGGTGGCTCCGGGACATTGTTCGCCATCACGAAGCGTAGTATCGAAAATAATAATTCGATTGGGTTGCTTGTTCATTCGATTCTCTCCGGTCATAAAGTTGTCAATTTTTAATGGGTCAAAGGATAAGGGTTAGTTTGTATCTGTCTTTAATTAAGAATCTACTTTCTCGATCTGATCACGAATTTCATTTAAATCAATATACCGATCCGTAGCATTTCTTAATTCTCTGGCAATCATCCCTTCAGTCGATACGACTGTAATATGAGTATTCTTTGAACGCAGCAATTCGATCGCCCGTTCAAAATCACCATCTCCACTAAAGAGAATAACTCGATCATACTGTTCTACTGTATTAAACATATCAACAACAATTTCTATATCAAGATTAGCTTTTTGGGAATAACGACCTGAACTATCATCATAATACTCTTTTAAAATTTTAGTTCTGACTGTGTAACCCAGACTAATCAGGGCATCTCTAAACCCTCGCTGATCTTGAGGATCTTTTAATCCGGTGTACCAAAATGCATTAACCAGAACAATATGAGGTTCTTTTTTAAAATGTTCTAAGACCCGCTTCGGATCAAAGAACCAGCCATTTTTTTGTTGAGCATAGAACATATTGTTCCCATCAACAAAAATAGAAATACGGTTCATAGAGCAAGGCATATAAACTCAGACCTAATATTTTTGGGAAATTTAAGTGAACTTCTTATTTTAGCAATTTTAATCTAAATATTGACTGATAGTTAGTCTGTCGGCGTAATTCCTAAGCTTTTTAGCGCTATCTAAATTTTCTTACTCTCTCACCTCCAAGTTCAATCTCTTAGTAAAGAAACTCATGTCGCTAGATCTCTGTTTGCTTTCTTAAACCTTAGCGACTCTATAGGACGTAGACAGGGAGCTATCTTCAAGCTATCCTCAGGCTTGAGGATAACACCAGCCCATTCGCTGTAGATGTACTTTATCGAATTCGGCGATTCATCCCCAACTATACCCGATCAGAGTTAGTTGGGGATGAACCGCCAGTAACAGCAAACTTGCTTGAATTTAACTTAACAAGTGTGATACCATTACGTGATTTTCCATAAACATACTGATATAAGCACAATTCTACCGTGGGGTACAAGGAAAGTCACGCCTAGACGAGAGATGGAACTCTATCTTGGTGGTTGTAAAGACTTAGCCTGCTACGTCTGGAAGTGAGGAGCATACCAAGTTGCCTTCTAACATGTCATTGGAAAGCGTTGACCCAACCTACCCCGTTGGCTGTTCAAGGAAGCTTCACCCAGAGGTTTCTCTTAAGTAGGAACACCAGTCGCTCCAACTTCCAGCATAAAGCTTACCCCTTGCCATTCCGGCTAATTCCAAGGATAAGAGATTCACGCAGGCGGTGACTCCAGACCCACAATAGACAATGATCTCCGGTTTATCCTGGACATCATTCCATCGTTGTTTTTGCTGATCAGGGGAGTGTAGATAGCCTTGAGCATTAGTTACCTCTTGCCAAGGGTAATTAATTGCACCAGGGATATGACCTGCAATTGGGTCAATGGGTTCATGCTCTCCTGAATAGCGATCGCGTGCCCGTGAATCGACTAAAGCGACGTCTGGTAAATCTTTCCGGGCTTTGACCGCATTGATATCAACCACCCACTCGGATCGCACTTGCGGCACAAACTGCCCAGGTTGAGGGGTTAGTAGAGCATCAGTTACCGGATAACCTTGGGATTGCCATGCTCCCCAGCCACCATCCAATACCGCGACGCGATCGTGTCCCAGGTAACGCAGTAACCACCACAGACGCGCCGCAAAAGCACAACGGGAATCATCATAAGCCACGACTAAGGTTTCACCGAATCTGACTCCTATCGCGGCAAGTTTTTGGGCAATCTGGTTGGACTCAGGTAAGGGATGACGCCCTCCATGACGTTCTACGGGAGCAGAAAGATCTTGGTTCAAATCCAAGTAATGCGCTCCCGGAATGTGACTCGTCTGATACTGTTGATATCCCTGTTGCGGATCGGCAAGGGCAAAACGACAATCGATGATCACCACTTGCGGATCATCAAGGTGTTCTTTTAGGAATTGGCTGGAAATAATCAAAGGATGATCACTCATTAGATGACATCACTTAAAATGGGTTAATCGTTATCGAAAAATATACGCCATTTTCTTGCCAGGTATTATCCTCGGACTCAACAGAAATTAAGGGAATCCCCCAGTCTAAGCGAGCGGTGATGCGATCGCCTTGTTGCCATTGTAGTCCCAAACCCAGAGCCGCCAAACTGCTCGGGTTAGGAGCGTCTATCTCGCCGTTATTCCAGGTTGTGCCAACATCCACAAAGGGAGTCACCTGTAAAACACCATCCCACTCAGGAATGCGTAAAATGGGCAGCCGCACCTCGGCTGAAGCAAAGGCGCCATTATCAGTGAGTCGAATATCTTGGCGATAGCCGCGTACACTCCCTTGACCCCCTAAACCATACTGCTCCACAGGTAACAAGTCTTGAGCGGCTAGTTGAATGTCACCGCGAAGCACCAGTAATGTATCTGGGGCTAAGAGTCTTACCCACTGGGTTTGACCCCGCCAGGAAAAGAAGTGACTATCAGGCGCATCATCGTTGACTGTGGCATTAAAGACACCCAGACCTACATTAAACTGAGAGCGTAGGGCAAAGACTTCCCTCGCCCCTCGTTTAGTCCACTCTTGAAAGAATCGCAGGGCTGAAACTCGGATGCGCCCATCCTCATCAGCACCCAATGAAGGAAAACCAACTTCTTCTCCTATTAAGTCTTCTAAGAAAACAGTTTTTGTATTGCGTCGAGAGGCGGTTAAACCCACTGCGAATTCCTGGGTTGGTGTTTCCAGGAGGGGTTGACGAAATGTGAGGTCAAAACTGGTTGAGTCGGATTGGATATCAAGAAAGTTAAATGGATCTTCAATAATCTCGCTGGAGGTGTTGCTAAAGCTAAAGCTAACCGTGCCATTACGCGGATTCACGGGTAGGGCGTAGTTAAATTCAATCTCATCGCTACCATCGGTATTGGTATAGCTGAGGGTTACGCCATCGCCGAATCCGAGTAAGTTGGCTTGAGTTATGGAAGCCCCGCGCCGGAAGCTACCTACACTGGGGGAACGCCCATTGTTGGCAACGAGTTGGTAACTCCAGGTGTTGGCTTCGATAATATCGACGATGAGTAAACTGGTACCGGGTCCAGAACCGGTCGAGAGTTCAGCCGAGATATTTTCGATGAGGGGATCAAGCTGCAAAAGACGTAGGGATTCGAGTAAATGCGGCACGTTGAGGGGTTTGGGATTAGCGACAGCAATACGCGATCGCACGTAGTTGGGACGCAGGCGGCGAAGTCCATTCACCTGAATCTCTTCGATTCCGCCTTCGACAATTTCAATAGTGACGGTATCCTGGTTTAGGGATTGAGGTGGAATGAAGGCACCGGATGTAGCATAGCCGTTGTTTACGTATAACTGGGTGATGGCAGTTCTGGCATTTAAGAGTTCCGCAAAGGTAATCGGGCGATTAGTAAACTCCGCTGTCACTTCGGCTAACTGTTCATCACTAAATGCTGTATTGCCGATAAATTCAAAATTTTTCACCGTAATTTGGTCTTGAGTGACACCCTCAGGCGTCTCAGGCGTTGTCGGTGTTAATTGAGGGGATTCTAGAAGCTGTTCTGGGGGGGGTAATGTAGGAGACGGTGTGGCTTCTGGCAGCCTAGAGGGAGGCGGTGGCTCAATGTCTTGAGGCGGAGGCAGTTCAGGAATTGAGGGACTCTCCCCAGGAGTCGTGCGATCAGGAATTTGAGTGAGGTAGAGGGGCAAGTGTTGAGTTCTGAGTGTAGAGATGTGCCATGGCGCGTCTTTCGGGGCGGGTTTCATGACTCTCGTTTCTTCCTTTACCCCGATGTGACTAAACCCGCCCCGACTGAGTTTTGAATGGGTGATCTCATGTCCGTCTAAACGGTTATCATTTTCTTCTACCTTCCCTTGTGCCCTGTGTCCTGTGTCCTCTGCCTTCGTGGAGCCTTCTGTCTTTTCTTCCTCAATTGTTCTCGATAAATAGTTTAGGTGTTCAGGGTGAGGTAAGACTGGAGACAAGGACGTCTTGATTGAGGCTTTAGCGTTTGTGGAGATAGGCAGATTTTGAGCGTTTACCGAGGGAGTTAGCCATAACACTGCTGACAATGTTGCTATAGAGGTGAATAGAATTTGCCCGTTGGACTCTACACCAATCATATTGTTCATTTATCAAAAATAAAGAGGCTGATTATCGAGGAAGTTGGTAAAGCAATCATTGAAAGATAATCATCGGTTTGACAAAATCCTAGTATGGCATGGCAAGAATTATAAACCTATTCTCATTCATCCTGTGATTCCTGCGGTAAACCCCTGGAATAGTGGGATTTGGGCGTAGCAGGACTGTTTCTTTTTAGCGATGTTACTCTTACTAAGCTGTTCGGCATTTAAACCTTAATGTCAACAACTGCTCTCATCGTTGTAATTCGAGCATCTTGCTCGCTACCCATTCCCAATTTAAATGCGTGCGTGATAGCTTACTGGCTAATGAACTACCCCACCTTGTAGAAAGAAAAAGCTAACAAGAATTAGTCAACAATACTTGAAAATAAAAGTAGAGGGTGTTAATCCCCTGACTTCCTAACCCTTCCCACCCTGTAGACGGGTGAGAATTGGAGCGAGTTCAGTTAAACCCCTGATCTGATGAAGCTTTTAATTAGACCTGTTCAAATGTCGGCAAATCTTTGAAGTTTCCTTTGATTTTCTTTTCTGATTTCGGAATAACTTCAGTGAGATATTTGACTAAGATTCTTGAATCAAATATAAATAATAGTTTCATTTTATAATAGCGTATTTGGGTTAGAGTGTCAAAACGTTTTAAACTGAACAAACTGGTACAATCATACCCTCACGAGCTAATACATCATTGGGAAAGACAGATTTTAGTTGGGATTCCATCCAGTCAAGAAAATCATCATCATGGTCAGGATGGTAGTGAGACATAACAACCCGCTTAACTCCTGCTGCCTTAGCTGTTGCCATACCGGTTTGCCAGAGTTGGTCTTGCCAGTCTAGGGGCGAAGGCTTGAGAAAATCATCTGCACGAATATTACACGGGGCATCCAAAATGAGCAAGTCAGCATGGCGGGCTAAGTGTAACAAATTGTGATCCAATCGATCCGGCGATTGGGAATGAGCGATCGCGTAGACGGCAGAATGACCTTTCCAGGTGACACGGTAGCCCATTGAACTGGATGCCGGGTTAAGTAAAACCGCTTCAACGACTAGATCATCCACGGTGATTTTATGACTCGAACCCAATTCGTAAAATTTTAGCTCCGATTGCATGACCTGAAGTGGAACGGGAAAATTAGGCGCTAACATTTGCCCACCTAGGCGCTTTTCGATTGAGTCTCCATTAGTCGCCCTTGCGCCATAGATGTGGAAACAATTGCCGGGAATAAAGGCAGGTGTAAAAAAGGGAAATCCCTGAATACTGTCCCAGTGGCAATGAGTGAAGAAGATGTAGGCTTCTAGGGGCATTTGGCTGAGTAAATGGTTGCCGAGAAGCCGCAAACCACTCCCCCCATCGAAAATCAGGCGTTTAGAGCCGACACGCATTTCTATACAGGAGGTATTGCCACCATAGCGTACCGTTTCTTTCCCTGGAGCCGAAACTTTACCTCGAACGCCCCAAAATTGGACAACAAAATTGACGGTAGGGCCAGTTACCATGTTGGCTATAGCATTAAATGTGCGGGGGCTGGGTGACGCTGGATCAGAATCTGCCATCGTTCGATTAAATGAGCTGCCCTTAGCCGAGCTTCACACCCAGCAATTTCCACTATATGATACTCAGATAGGGACACTTTGGGTGAGGTAGTCGCTAAGGCTTTTGCGTCCACGGAGGCAATAACGGTATTTTTAGAGAAAATAACCTAGGGAAAACTTGTACAAAAGCTATGAATTTCCGCCTTTCCCCTAGGTTGAATTTTCTAGCACCCTTATTTTGATCAGGAAGTTTCTCTCAAGTCTGTTAATTTTAGCGTGCTTGGTGGAATTGGCTTGTGAGTTCTGTCACAAAGAGCAGCGGTAAGCTGAGGGACTTGCGGCGATGGGATAGGAGGGATAGAACTTGGTTCATAATTCCTCCTTGATTGTTTAGGGTTGTAAACCATGAACCCTTAATGGTGAATCCCACCGCTTTCCAGGGTGGGAGTACCTCAACTACCGGCTTGACTATCTACCAGACTTGTTACCGGCGGCGATACACTTCTCCACCAGTGGCATAACGTCCTTGATATCCTTCCAGCCTAGAATTTCCGTGACTTTTTTTTCGAGATTTTTGTAAGTCTTGAAAAATTCAGCAATTTCATCCAACCGATGCTCAGCAACATCTTTGAGCGATTTCACTTTAGCATAGCGTGGATCTTTGTCAGGAACACAGAGGATTTTTTCGTCGCGATCGCCAGAGTCAATCATCTCTAGCATACCAATGGGTCGGGCGGTAATGACACAACCGGGAAAGGTTGGCTGATCCATGATCACCATACCATCGAGTGGATCGCCGTCATCGGCTAAGGTGTTCGGGATAAAGCCGTAATCATAAGGGTATTGCACCGAGGAATATAAAACCCGGTCAAGGGCGAAGGCTTGTAGATCTTTGTCGTACTCGTACTTGTTTTTACTCCCGGCGGGAATTTCAATTAAAACGTTGATCAGTCCCGGTTTGGGTTGACTTGGAATCCGTGATAAATCCATGACAAAATTGTGTAAGCGACACAGCAGATGGGGGAAACCTAGCTATCCAAGGCTAAGTTACAAGGTTCAATCGTCCCGTATCGACGGTTGAAAAACCCCCGTGTAGCATTCTAAGCGAAGAGGGTCAATCTCCGCCTTAGCTTAAGGATTTTTATCTCCCAGACAAGTAGGAAAAGGCAACAGTAACAGTATTGCAACAGACAGAGTTATATTAAGTCCGGTAGCATCAGATTTATAGTATCCGAACCAATAAGAGTCATGTCTGAACAGTTTACCCAACAAGTGAGCGATCGCATCTGTAAGCACATGAATGATGATCATGCTGAGGCGATCGCGCTTTACGCCCGCACATTCGGGAACTCTCCCGATACTGAGTCGGCTCAAATGCAGTCCATTGATGCGACAGGAATGAATTTAATCGCCCAACGTCAGGGTGAGTCGGTTCCCTTACGCATTGAGTTTGATCACACCCTCAAAGACTCTGAAGACGCTCACCACACCTTAATTGACATGGTGAAGCAAGCCAGAGGTGCGGCTAAATCAACCTAGCGACGTGATAAATTAACGGAGCGGCTACCAAGGCGGGTAAAAAGGACGCAACACGGATGTGGGTCAACTGTAACAGGTTGATTCCCGTCCCCAAAATCATTAATCCCCCCACCCCGGTAATCAGGAGAATTCGGGGATCACTGGCGGGATCAGGGATTGCTTGCGCCAAGACTCCCGCCACTAGAGAGATTCCGCCCTGATAGACGAGAATCACAACAATCGAAAAACCGACGCCAATTCCAAAACTACTCGAAAGTGCGATCGCGGCGATTCCATCCATCACGGCTTTGAGTGTCAGTAAGGTATCGTCACCCGTTAAGCCATTATTCAGACTCCCCAGCAACGTCATTGGACCGACACAAAACAATAAGCTAGCCGCCACAAATCCTTCCGTGAAAGCACCACTTCCTCGAAACCGACGTTTTAGCCAATTTCCCACTGAGTGCAGTCTGGCTTCAATTTGCCACCATTCTCCCAGTAATCCCCCCAACACAATACTAATCAGCGCTAACACCACACCATCAATGCGCCCTGCTTGCACCTGAGTCATACTCGCCGCCATGGTAACACCCAGAAATAGGGTGAGAAGTCCTACCCCTTGGGTGATAATTTGTTGCATGGGTTTAGGTAAACGGTGTTTAAGTAACAACCCTACAGTTGTGCCAATAGCTACCGTTATCACATTTATCCAAGTGCCGCTTGTCTTGGCAAAGAAATCAGTCAGCAAAACATTAACTGTCAACGTTAATAGTGGCGTAGCAGACTTAATTTAATACATTAACCATTAGCAAGTAGGTTGGGTTGAGGGACGAAACCCAACACCAACGGGTTAGCTGAAACATTTTGTGTTTTCACACTCCATGCTCCCCCATAATAACTTGAACGCTAACAACAAACGCACAAGTTAGTCAATCTCAGGGCTAAGGTCCTTACTACAAACCTCATCTAATATAGTATTTAATCCATCTTGGCTCAAGGAGTGTTCTATGGCTTCTCCCTTTCCCGGCATGAATCCTTATTTAGAAAATCCGGCATTTTGGCCAGAAGTACATAATCAATGGATAATTAATAATTGATAATTGACAATTGATTAATTGGGTCTAAGACCTCTTCGTTTACGAAGAAATTAAAAAAGATTTTCCTTAATTTCAATCCTCTTCTTTTAAGGAGAGGTCATTATCCATTGTTCATTATCCATTGTCAATTTGTGAACCCCCTCCCGTCCCCCTTGAGATCCCCCTTCCGTCCCCCTTAAAAAGGGGGAGACCTGAAGAGTCTGGTCTGGCACGTAAATGTGTAGGGGCGGGTTTTACTACTCTCTTTTCGGTTGCACCCAGATGTAACTAAACCCGCCCCGATTCGTCGGTTTCGTGAGTTTATTTAACAAGTCAGATTACCGTGAGGGTACACAACCCAAAAGGTTACCAATGTGAGTTTTTCACCTTAAGTAAAACCAAAGCTTCATGAATTTCCCCTACCCTCGCTTATAACCGTAGTACCAACGACTCGTCCTATCCCCCACATTTCTTACCGTATGAGATTCTTTTGCCGGAATCAGCACTTCCTCTCCGACTTGGGGACGAAATGTTTTCCCTTGAAACGATAACTCAATGTCTCCTTCCAAAAGCATCACCAGTTCATCCGTATCGTGGACATAATCTGCCCACACCTGTCCCGGTGAATCCGTCCAAATCCCACAACTAAAGCCTCGGTTTTGCCAGTCGTTTTTAACGGTAGAATAGTCCATGGTGAACTGAAACAGCTAAAATTGTCGAATAGATTGAGTTCGTAGTGAGGGCTAAAGCCCTCTCAAGCTAGGCGTTAAAGCACTAAAGTGCTTACTACAAACAAAGGTTTATTTTAGTTGTGCCAAGCCAGTAGGTTGGGTTGACGCCAGGAAACCCAACCAAAGATAGGGATTAAGGTTCCCTACTACAAGCCGTACAGGATGGGCTATTCGACAGAAACGGATTTCACATCTACCGTAGCTTCCGGTGTGGTACTGGTTTCTTCGGTGACGATTCCCGCTTGGCGAGATTTAACCAAATCAATCAACCACTGCGACATCTCAGACACCAGCAGCGTCAGCACGACGACATCATCAATTTGTCCGACAATTGGAATAAAGTCTGGGGCGATATCAATGGGACTAAACACGTAAAGGAGAGTCCCTAAGACTATCCACCAACGGTATTTAGGATTGCGAACCGCGTTACGATACCAGTTATAAATGGATTGGATTGAAAAATTATTCATCAGTTTTCCCCGACAGCTACCTTTCATCTTGCCAAATTCATCCCGGAACCTCTATGGGGATAACCCACCTGTTCAGGTGCAGAACTTACACCTGCTGACGTGAGGGGGAGAGTTTGATGGGATTGGGATTTGCTGGGGATGATGGGAATCGCGCTTTGTTACTGTTTAACCTCATCACACAGAAACTTATCGCTCTCTGGGGCGTTGGATTTTAGATAATCCTCAACCCAATCACAGGCTCTATGCATGAGTGCATCTAGGGTTAAATCCTCTAAATTCCACAACCTGACTGTTTTATCTTCACTAGCAGAAGCAATCGTCTTTCCATCTGGGCTGAACACTACGATATAGACCGATGCTTCATGACCAGAAAGACTGTGGAGAAGTTCACCTTCTCGATTCCACAACCTGACTGTTTTATCTAAACTAGCAGAAGCAATGGTGTTTCCATCTGGGCTGAACACTACCCTCCCGACTGTTTCTTCATGACCAGAAAGAATGTGGAGAAGTTCACCTTCTCGATTCCACAACCTGACTGTTTTATCTAAACTAGCAGAAGCAATCGTGTTTCCATCTGGGCTGAACACTACGCTAATGACTGGTTCTTCATGACCAGAAAGACTGTGGAGAAGTTCACCTTCTCGATTCCACAACCTGACTGTTTTATCATAACTAGCAGAAGCAATCGTGTTTCCATCTGGGCTGAACACTACGCTAATGACTGGTTCTTCATGACCAGTTAGTCGATTCCGCTCTCTAACGCTGTCGTCATAAATTACCGTCTGCAAGGTTTGATTAATTCGCCGCTTAATCTCCAATTTTTCTGAATTTGATTCTTTGAATAGCTCTCCTGCCCGAATCCCTTCAATCAGAGCATCTAATTTCAGATTTGACTTAACCAATATCTGGGAAAAGCGGCTTAACGCATCAATTTGACCTGCCATCCTTTGTTCGGATTCCCGCCACTGGACTACAGCCAAGCTGGTTAAACCAATCAACCCAATCAAGGCAGTAACCGATACAACTATAATTCGGCGAGCTTGTTTAAGTTCTCGTTTACGGCGACTTTCTTCTTGATGCAAATGAGCCTCTTTCGCCGCTATACTTGCTTCAATAAATGCGTTTTGCAAGTTGGTTGCTGTAGGCTTTTTCCGGCTTTGATTCGTTTCCTGTAACCAGTCTTGAGCAATGGCTAATTCATTTCCCCGCAACAACAAATCATCACTTTTATCATGCTGCTGCCACTCCAGCGCCCGCTGTGACCATTTGCTATGCAGGCGAACGTGTTCTCTATCGGTATCTAAGGCTCTGATCAATTGATTGAAATTGGCATTAAATTCCCGTTGATTCTGATTGAAATCAATCCACTGAATCTTAGCTAATTCTGGATGCAAATCTGCCGAGTCTACTGGCTGATGTAATACGGTGATAAACCGCTTATTTAAACTGGCTGCATAGTCTACCTCATCAGCACAGTATGGTGATTTTATCGAACGGGGTGAAAGAATAAACAAAAAGTTATCACAGGCTTTAATCCCTGCCTGAATCTCATGATGAAAGTCACTCCCCGACGCAATACTTTCCTGGTCAAACCACGTCGTTTTTCCTTGCATCTGTAATGCATCATTTAGCTTTCTCGCCAAGTCTGAGTCCGCACGGGAATAAGAGATAAACACATCCAGTGATTCTAATGGCGGTTGTCGTAGACTTTCAGTAATGAATTCTTCCTGTAAGGCGGTGGGTAGATGTTGTGTCCTTTTTTGTGCTACCTTTAACCACGCTTCAGCACTGCGTAAGTTATAGCCTCGTAGCAGAATACTAGGATTTTGGTATTGCTCTTTCCACTTCAGCGCTTTAGTCAGTAAAATCTTATGCTCTCGATAATAAGCCTCATCCTGATTCAGAATCCGTAATAACTGACTTTCATCAAGCCGATAATCCTCTTCCTTTACATTATCGGTGAGGTCAATATACTGTAATCTCTGTAGCGCGGGTGGGATTTGTTCCACTGGTGTTTCCCGTACCAATACCGGAATAATCCGCTTGTGCAGTGATACCGCCAAGTCTAATTCTTGTTGACAGTAGGTTGAGTTTACGGAGTCGGGTGAAAGGAGATACACTAAGTTATCCGCCTGTTCAATTCCCCGTCTAATCGCCTCCTCAAAGGCTTCTCCTGTGTGGATATCGGTTGTATTTGTCCAAACGGTAATACTTTCTCGCCTTAAACTGCGACGAATCTTTTCCATCGTCGCCTTATCTACATCGCTGTAGGCAATAACCAACTGTGTCATCAAGTTATTGGCATTTTTGATACTTTCGGTGATGTATTCGCAATGTAAGTCAGTGGGAAGACAAGGCGGTTGTTCATCCTTAAATCGTACCTTTAACCAAGCTTCTGCCTGTTGTCTCTCTGCGCCCACTAATAGCCAACGATGTTGCTTTTGATTCCTCTCCCATTCCAATGCTTTGGCTAGAAAACGGGTATGTTGTTCTACATAGTCGGAATGAGAACGGAGTAATTTTACTAAGTCGGCTAAGGATGCTTCAAAATCGTTTACCCCCTCCTGAAAATACACCCAGTTGAGTTTACGGATTGTTGGGTGCATATTTTGATAGCTTTCGTGCAATCCCTTTTCTTTATACGCTTCCCACTCTTCCTCTGTACCATTGGGATTACGCTGCTGCCAGGTTTCCTGGCTAATTCCCATAACGTGTAATATAGGAATAATCCGTTTATTCAGTTTAATCGCCAGTTCAATTTCTTTTAGGCAATAGGGAGAGTTGACGGAATGAGGAGAAATGATAAATAGGAAATGACTGGCTTTTTCGATGCCATCATCAATTTGATTCTGAAAGTCTACGGCTAGGGGAATATCATTGAAGTCAAACCAGACGTTAAACCCTTGTGCAGTGAGACGGGATTGCAGGTTTTGAGCGAAGGGTTTACTATCGGCTCGTCCGTAGGAGATAAAGGCATCAAATAATGTTGTCATTTTCTGGTATCTGTCCCTAGCTAAACATCAGGAATACAGCTATGAATGTGGAGTATGCCACCGTTGTCGTAGCGTGACACACCGAATTGGGTGGAGGACGAACGAAAGCAATACCTTGATGCTAACCCCACCCTAACCCTCCCCTTTATAAGGGGAGGGAACCGGAAAGGAGCATTTCCCCCCAAAGCACCGGGGGGATTAAGGGGGGTTATTTTTAAGGCAACGAGATTCAAAGGCTCACTTAGTTTGCGTTTCCTCTTAAGTTGACACGGGTGACAGACGTGCGCCCTTTTACCGCACAGACGTGCGTCCAAAACCGTAAAATCCATCCCATCATTTTAGCTGTGCCACGGCAGTAGTGAACTGACACAGCTACAATCGTAGAATAGGTTGTAGGTTGGGTTTCGACTTCGCTCAACCCAACGAACTCTAGGGCTAAGGTTCCTTACTACAAGCCGGAGCGATCGCACATGCCTAACCTGTAAGAACATTTTGTGCAAAAATTTAGGTTGAATGGTACTAAGTTAAGGCTGGTGAGCATTGCCCACCCTACGGTATATAAAGAGTTTCGGCGATTAAAAAATGCAAGTTTTCAGTGCCATTTAATTTAAAGTGAGTAGCGAGCAAGATGCTCGCACTACGAGAATTTTGCCACTATTGACAATAACAATTGATTGAATGTTTTCTTCCCCATCTCCCAGACGCTTCAAAAGCGCGTCTCTAGACCCCTTAACCGAACCGTATTGAGACAGTTGCCACATCGCCACCCGTCTCTCCCGAATCCCGCGCTCTAGCCGCGAAAATTAATCAACCTCTTTGCAAGCGGCGATAAATCCCTAGAATTGGAGTGGCTTGCATTTTAGCAAAGACAATTATACTTAGCAATCAAGGGAGGTTGAGAACCGATATGGATATTGTTGCGGTTATTGAAAAGGGCGGAATCGCCATGTGGCCCCTGTTAGGGCTTTCGATCCTAGCAGTTGGTACAATTTTTGAGCGACTCTGGTTTTGGGCGGGAATCCTCTTGAAACAAGAGGAAATCGTCAATCGGGTGCTGGATGCAGGCGCTCAAAACTGGCAGGTGGCTAGAGAAATCGCGATGAAATCGCGGCGACAACCCGTGGGACGATATTTATATGCTCCCCTACGCCTGATCAGCCCAGAACCTGAATTATTCCGCTTAGCTTTAGAAGGGGCGGCTGATGATGAGTTAGCGGCGATGCGGCGCGGCGATAAGCTATTAGAAGCGGTGATTGCGCTGTCTCCTCTGTTGGGATTGCTGGGAACGGTACTCGGTTTAATTAACTCATTAGGCTCAATTACTATTGATCAACTAGGTACAGCCTCCACCGCTGGGGTAACGTTGGGAATCGGCGAAGCGCTGATTAGTACCGCGACAGGACTGATTATTGCAATTACCAGTTTGGCATTTTATCGACTGTTTCAAGCCTTTTGGTTTAACCAAGTCAAAATTTTCCGTAAAGCGGGGACAGAGTTGGAATTACTGTATCGCCAAGATTGGTTACAGGCTGAGGATAGTGATCAAGTGATGAGCGATACCCTCCAAGACCATACCATTAACGTTTACCAAGAGAGTTTTGAAGTACCCCAACCCCCGACTTCACTTCCCAAACCCCGATCCAAGCAGAAGCAGCCGCCAAAGCAGGATGATCAGGTTTCATCGGCACAACCCGATCGCACTCCTGTCGCTAATGCTAAAACAAACCAAGACGAACAGCTTTCCCCAGACAATCCTCAAGTCCCCCACAGCGATCGCACTCCCGTCGCCAATGCTAAAACAAACCAAGACGATCCGCTTTCCCCAGACAATCCTCAAGTCCCCCAAAGCGATCGCACTCCCGTCTCTAACCCTCAAGGAAAGCCAGACAATTAGAAATCTTTTCCTTAGTTTTCCCGATATCCTTAGTGCTGCTTGACTTCAAATTACCACCCGTTAATGTATAGACAAAAAGCAGACATTCTAAACAAGTGCAGCTTTGGAGCCTTCTTTGACCTTTTGCCACCCAAGACGATGACAACACTACCCCAGCACCGGACGAACAAAAAACGTGCCGCTTCCTTCCCCACACTAACCCGCCCTTTAAACTTGCGGATGGATTCCCCAACTGAAGAAGTTCGGATTGAGATCGTACCGCTAATTGATGTTATTTTCTGTATCCTGACCTTCTTTATCCTGGCAGCCGTGGGTCTATCGCGCCAACAAGCCATTAATGTTGATTTACCCAAGGCGAGTACCGGAACTGCCCAAGGACGGCAGATTCTGATGATTAGTTTGGATGAATTGGGGCAAGTGTATGTAGAAAAAAATCCGGTGATTACCCAAGAGCAGTTTATTCAACAACTCCAAGCTTACAAGCAACAAAACCCCAGTGGCGTATTTGTCCTCTACGCCTCGCCCAATGCCATGTATAACGAAGTTGTACAAATCTTGGATTTACTTCGGGAAGTCGGGGGCGATCGCGTAGCGCTAGCCAATTCACCTGGACAATCGCCGCAAATTCCGGGGACGAATCCCCTTTCTCCCTCAACTGGAGTCCCAGAATTTAACCCTAATCCTGGACAAATACCAGTTAATCCTGATGGCACATTTAATCCCAATTTTCCGCCTCAATTTCCGGGGGTTCCAGGTCAACCTCAATTTGGATCACCCCCGACGAATCCCGGTACGTTACCACCTTCTCCTGGACAATTTCCCATCAACCCCGGTGGTTCTGTTCCACCCAATTTTGGCACACCGGCGTCACCGCAGCCGCAAGGGGAATAAGTCATGTTTTTGTGTAAAGACGTGTCATGGCACGTCTGTTCTGTAGGGGCGGGTTTGACTATTATCATTTATCACCTCATCCCAGATGGGACTAAACCCGCCCGATTAAGGCGCAGATAGAGAGAATTGATGATAAAGTTTTCTCAAAACCCGCCCCGCTTAAGTGAGAGACTATTCAGTGTTAAGTGACTTATGACCGATAAATCCAGTGCCGGATATCGAATCGAACGTGATTCTATGGGGGAACGGCAAATCCCTAACGATGCCTACTACGGGATTCAAACCCTACGGGCAATTGAAAACTTCCCTATCAGCGGGATTAAACCCTTACCCACCTACATAGACGCCTGTGTGCTGATCAAAAAAGCCACCGCGATCGCGAATGGTAATCTGGGCTGTATTCCCCAAGATATTAGCCAAGGGATTATCCAAGCGGCTGATGAAGTTCTCAAAGGACAATGGCGGGATCAATTTGTCGTCGATATTTACCAAGCAGGCGCCGGTACATCCCACCACATGAATATTAATGAGGTGCTGGCAAATCGGGCATTAGAAATCCTGGGAGATGAGAAGGGTAACTATAAGCGGGTTAGCCCAAATGACCATGTAAACTATGGGCAATCCACTAATGATGTTATCCCCACGGCGATTAGAATCGGGGCGCTGTTGGCTTTAGAACATACCTTGTATCCGGCACTATCTGATGCCATTACCGCCCTGGATAACAAAGGGGATGAATTCCAAGATGTGGTCAAATCCGGCAGAACCCATCTGCAAGACGCTGTACCGGTGCGCCTGGGAGAAGAATTTCGGGCGTGGGCGCAAATTCTCAGCGATCATACCAATCGGATTGAACAAGCATCAGAAGATTTAATGGTACTGGGGTTAGGCGGAAGTGCTGCAGGAACCGGATTAAACACCCATCCCGACTATCGCCATCAGGTTGCCCAAATTCTTGCCCAACTCATTGATCAACCCCTCAAATCTGCCCCCCATCTCATGGCGGCGATGCAAAGTATGGCACCGTTTGTTAATGTATCTGGCAGTTTACGGAATTTGGCACAGGATTTAGTCAAAATTTCCCATGACTTGCGGTTAATGGATTCGGGTCCGAAAACCGGATTCAAGGAAATTCAACTTCCCCCCGTGCAACCGGGCTCATCGATCATGCCGGGAAAATACAACCCAGTTATGGCGGAAATGACCTCTATGGTATGCTTTCAGGTGATGGGCTATGATAGTGCGATCGCCTTAGCTGCTCAAGCGGGTCAATTGGAGTTGAATGTGATGATGCCGCTGATTGCCTATAACCTAATTCACAGTATTGAAATTTTAGGCAATACTCTATCTGCCCTAACTCAAAAGTGTCTAGCCGGAATCACAGCCAGACGCGATCGCTGTTTGGACTATGCTGAAGGGAGTCTGGCATTAGTCACCGCCCTCAATCCCCACATCGGTTATCTCAACGCGGCGGCTATCGCCAAGGAATCTCTGGAAACAGGCAAATCTCTACGGCAAATTGTCCTCGACAAAGGCTTGATGAGTGCTGAGGACTTAGCCAAGGTACTCGATCTTGATAAAATGAGTGCTTTGTTCCCGAACCAATGACAAATGACGAATGACGAATGACAAATCATACCATGCAAAGTCAAGATAGTTTTACCCAAGTCACCTTTCACTACATCAATGGCGAAACCGAATCCTTTGATATTCCCGTGACGCCAGAAGCTTTTAGCGAACAACTTGCTGATTTCCTCAGCCAACCTTGGTTAACCCTACATCTGTTCGATCAAAGCGTGATCATCCTGACGTCTCAAATTGTCAAAGTGGAAGTGACACCGCCGATTCCTCAACTCCAAGGGGAGGGTGTCTTATCGGATTGTCAACGAGTCACGGCTCTGTCCCGTGGTGCTAAAGTCTAAGATAAACTAAAGCTATTTCATGACACTTATGTCTAGCGTTAGTTTAATTCGGGCAGATTCCTATAACCGACAGCCATTAAGAACCGCCGTAGAAACCTTGCTGGAACCGTTAGGCGGGATTAGGGCATTTGTCAAAGTGGGCGATCGCGTCCTCCTTAAGCCCAATCTTCTCACGGCTGGACGTCCGGGTAAGGAATGTATTACTCGCCCCGAACTTGTGTACGCTGTCGCTGAGTTAGTCAAGGAAGCTGGTGGTCAACCTTTTCTCGGTGATAGTCCCGCCTTTGGTACAGCTAAAGGGGTGGCGCAGGCAAATGGCTATTTGCCGATGATGGATGAACTTAACATACCCATCGTCGAATTCCATGGTCAGCGATATCAAACAGTTAGCCATACCTTCAACCACCTGCGGCTGTGCAAAGAAGCAATGGATGCTGATGTGGTAATTAACTTACCCAAGCTGAAATCTCACACCCAGTTAACCCTGACTCTGGGGGTTAAAAACCTGTTTGGCTGCGTCCCTGGTAAAATGAAAGCCTGGTGGCATGCAGAAGCGGGTAAAGATGCCTTACGGTTTGGGGAAATGTTAGTGGAAACGGCGCGGACACTTGATCCCAACTTGACGATTCTGGATGCGATCATAGGTCATGAGGGTAATGGACCGAGTGGTGGAGAACCCCGACGCTTGAATATGCTAGCCGCGTCGGCTGATGTATTTGCTTTGGATCAGGCGGTAGTCAACTTACTCAATGTCGAACCCCTGCAAGTACCGACTGTAGCCGCCGCGATGAAATTAGGATTAAGTCCCAATCTGGATACCCTGGAATTTCCCCACCTGCATCCCGCCGATTTAAAGGTACTCGACTGGAAGCTACCGGATCGGTTAATGCCCATTGATTTTGGTATGCCCCGCCTAATGCGCTCCACATTTAAGCATTTTTACATCCGGTGGATCAAAGAGCCAATAAGTGTTTATGCTCAGCGGTAGTATAATCATTTTTGGATTGTTGGTGAGCAAAATCTAACATTCAAAACTCAAAGAAGGAATTATTTGGTAAACATTGTTACAACCTCTACCCAAGGAGGGAACGTATGCTGATACTACCCTCCGATTGCTTAATTCCACCGCCTAGTGTTAGAGGCGGTTTTTTGTATTTTCTGTCTCGAATTACGTACTAGAGCGTCAGTTCAGTAATAGCAGGTCGTGGTTATGTACAGTGCCATATTAGGTAGAAGTTGGCTTACCCACCGATAACTGATACCGAGTTGCGCTCAAACATAGTAGATAGGAAAAGCGGGGGAGGCAGGGGAGGCGGGGGAAGCAGGGGGAGAGAAAGTTATATCTTTGAATGCAACTTGGTATGAAGAGCAAAATCTGTCATTTATAAGTAATAACAGGGAAGTATAGGTAGCGAATGTTACCTCATGTAGAGGATTTCAGTAGATGATTTGATGAAACTGACTGGTATTCTAGAACTCGCGTCAATCTATCTAAGGTCAGTTGATTTGGCAAAACCGATGTCCTTATTAATAAAGTGTAAGATTTTATTGAAATTGTTTACAGGAAAACAATCCTTGAAGCAAAAACTTGTTAGAATATAGAATGTAGGGTCTTGAATTTGACCCGGTCTCAGATAAAATTTCAATTGACTCAAGTTCTGATTAAAACTTCATTTATGGAATCAAGTGGCTCGTCTGCCAACTCTTCTGACCCCTATCCTCATAGATGGGCTGAGATTATCGGTACGGTAATGGCGTTTTTGACTCTGACCTTACCTTTCTTAGCCATTGCTTACTACTCTTCTAGCAGCCTTGATGTTTTGCAGACAACACCCTACTCGCTGCCGAGATCAGAAACAGCTAACTGGAAAAACTTATGAACTGAAGTTCCCCTTGGACAAATTGCTACACTGTATGCCCTCAAGGGGGGAAGAAACTAAACTCACCAGTGCAGTTGACTCAAAATGTACCGCAAACGGTCATAATCATCTTTGAGTAAAACACTGAGGGTTCGCCCTGCTTGAACTAACCAGTCGCGATCGCCCTTGCGAATTTGATAGATATCTCGGATCGCCGCAGCCGTTAGGGCTTCCACTGGCGCTCCACTTACTAATAGGAGTGTACGCAGAAAATCCAACTTTTCGCTAAAGTAAATGATCTCATCGGGCTGGCATTGATAGACAGCCTGATGAATTTGCGGCGGACGGGGAGGTAGATATTGATAAGCCCGTCCCCTAGGGGGTTGGTCACCATTGTTTCCCTCTCCGGGCGGTATAAACCCAACAATTGCCGCACGAAACTCAGTTTTAAGCATGGCAAAAATTTGCGGCTGTTGCTCCCGCAATTCTGCCAGTGACAATCCCAACGCGACAGCCCGGTGAACTGAATCAATCGGGCTAGTTGTAGCGTGGTAAACTACCGCCATAACCTGATTGCCAGATTCTTCATCAACAGATTTGACCCAACTTCCAAAGGGTGGCATTACCGGAAAGCTCAAATCCTCTGGCTCTAAACATTGTGCCAGAAATTCTGTGGTTGCCGTTTCAATGACTTCCGCAATGTGATTATCAGGGCGTTCTCCAGCCGTAAACTGGGGTAAAGGAAGACGCATCTTTTAGTCCTTTGTCTTTTGTCCTTTGTCTTTCGTCATTTGTCACGACAAAATCTGCTGCTCCATTGGTCATTTTTTTGTTATTTTCTTATATGGGGCGGCTCAATGAAATGTGAACAGACAATAAGATGAAAGCGGGAACATAAGAGAAATAAAACCACCTTTTTCTGTATTCAAAAAGCATCTATCTTTGTTCCCGGTTCATTTTCGTTCGCTATAACAGGTCAACGGTTACAGTTTGTTTTTATTTTTTGCCTTGAGGATTCACCTCTTCGAGTTCCGATAAATTGAACGTAACAATTTTATCCCAGTTTCCACCTTCAAACAGCACACCCGCTTTTCCATCACCGATGCGCTGGACTATCCCTTCAAATTTGTAGTAAGTGTCCTCGCCGTTAATGACGCGAACAATTGAGCCAGGAAGAATCATCTGTTTTCACCCATAAATCTCTTATCTTAGCTTACTATAAATTGCTGATTTATAATTAAGCTAATTTCTTACCATTAATATTGGTCAGTGCGCTTCGTCCTTTGTTACCGACTATTGGTAGATCACAATTGACACTCCCCGGTCTCGCATACACGGGGATTCTGCTGGCAGAGCAGGCTGTGGAAGTTGCCACAATCTAACTCTCGCTACGGTCGTCAAACACCGTCTACCCAGTCGGTTTAGGTCAATACCTAACTTTCTGGCTACTTTTCTTAAAA
>NZ_JBKHUP010000010.1:0-110567 GCF_046565525.1 Coleofasciculus sp.
CAAGAATTAACTGGGCATCAGTATGGGGTCAATGCTGTAGCCTTCAGTCCTGACGGTAAGCAAATCCTCACTGGCTCAGAGGACAAAACTGCTCGCCTGTGGGACAATCAGGGCAATTTAATTCAAGAATTAACTGGGCATCAGGATGCAGTTTGGGGCGTAGCCTTCAGTCCTGACAGTAAGCAAATCCTCACTGGTTCAGAGGACAAAACTGCCCGCCTGTGGGATGATCAGGGTAATCTGATTCAAGAATTAACTGGGCATCAGTATGGGGTCAATGCTGTAGCCTTCAGTCCTGACGGTAAGCAAATCCTCACTGGCTCTTATGACAATACCGTCTGCCTCTGGGATAACCAGGGCAATTTGATGCAACAATTAACTGGGCATCAAGGTGGAGTCAATGCCGTAGCTTTCCGCCCCAATGGCAAGCAAATCCTCACTGGCTCTTATGACAAAACCGCCCGCCTGTGGCATAACCAGGGCAATTTGATGCAACAATTAACTGGGCATCAGGGTGGGGTCAGAATTATAACCTTTAGCCCCGACGGCAAGCAAATCCTCACTGGCGACTTTGACAATACCGCTTATCTCTGGAATCTCCAGGGTACTTTAATTAAAGAACTGACTGGGCATCAGGGTGGGGTCAATACCGTAGCCTTCAGCCCCGATGGTAAGCAAATCCTCACTGGCTCATCTGACAAAACCGCCCGCCTCTGGGACAACAAGGGCAATTTGATTCAAGAATTAATGGGGCATCAGCGTGGGGTCAGAGTCGTAGCCTTTAGCCCTGACGGCAAGCAAATCCTGACCGGCTCATCTAACAAAACCGTCCGCCTCTGGGATCACGAGGGTAATCTAATTAAAGGATTAATTTGGCATCAGCATAATGTCTTTGCTGTAACCTTCAGCCCCGACGGTAAGCAAATCCTCACTGGTTCATTGGACAAAACCGCCCGTCTCTGGGACAATCAGGGCAATCTGATTCAAGCATTCACCGGGCATCAGGGTGACGTCAATGCCGTAGCTTTCAGCCCCGATGGCAAGCAAATCCTCACTGGCTCTTATGACAAAACTGTCCGCCTCTGGGACATCCAGGGCAATTTGATTCAAGAATTAACTGGGCATCAGGGTTGGGTCAAAGCTGTAGCCTTCAGCCCCGATGGTCAGCAAATCCTGACTAGCTCATCTGACAAAACCGTCCGCCTCTGGGACATCCAGGGCAATTTGATTCAACAATTAACTGGGCATTCTGATTCACTCTCTCATGTAGCCTTCAGCTTAGATGGAAAGCAAATCTTGACTAGCTCATTTTTTGATGAAACCACCCGCCTGTGGGACTTGCAAGGGCGGCAGATTGCTGAATTTGCAGGCTATGGAACTATCAGCCCCGATTGGCGCACCATTGCCCTCATTCAAGGGAAGAAAGTCGTGTTAAAGCGAGTTGACCGCAATTTAGATGAACTCTTGGCGCGGGGTTGTGATTGGCTCCAGGATTATCTGGCGACGCATCCGGAAGCGCGGGAGCGGTTGCCCGTTTGTCGAGAGTAGAGGATGGGGATTGGGAATTGGCTTAACCCCACAGTTGATACCCCGTTGAATTCCGCTAGATTAGGGCACGATAATATCGTACCCCTACCCCATGAATTATCCCTGATGTAGGGGCGCACGCCGTGCGCCCGATTTAATGGTAAAATCTATTCCACAATTTTAACTGTGTCAGTCCACTACAAACTATGACACGACTTGACAAACCTGTAAGCTTCAACTGGGCAATTTGCTCAAAAAACTGGCATCCTATTATATAGAGGAACTCAACGTCAGTATTCAGTCATCTATCTTTTGGCTTATCTGTCATCACTGAACCCTAGCACCGACTGAATCTGGATTGGCTCATCTATCCACAGAACCTTTTCAGGATAACGATTATGCCCTACCAAAATATTAGCGCTACGCTTTCCGACGAAGATAAAGAAGCGATTAAAGCCGCTATCAAAACCATTGAGGAAAAACTCTCGTTCTTGGTGAATCTGAGTGTTGAAGAACGCCGTAAGCTGTTTAAGATGGGAGATAAAAGCTTGGGATTTGTCCAGAATAGTTTAAATATTGCCCAGTCGAATCCGGATATTTTGCCCAATAGCTTTGATTTTAATGAATTTGTCCAGGATTATAAGTTAGCACTGGCGCTGCAGGAAATTTTCTTGGAGTTGCGCCAACTGGAGGAAAAGGTAGATGATACGCTGCTGGCGGTGGGAAGTGAGGCGATGGGGAGTAGTTTACAGGTGTATGAGTATGTGAAGACGGCGGCTAAGCGCACCCCCGGTTTAAAGGCGGCGGCGGAGGAATTAGGAGAACGGTTTAAGGCGATGAAGGCGAAGACGCCCAAGTCAGATGCGGGTTCTGCGCCGACGAGTTAAGCGGTTGAGGGATATTGGGAAAGGCAGGATTAGATAAGAATACGGGAACAGAAAGAATTATTGCGGCTTTAGCCTGATTGTTTTGTTATTCAGGTTTGGCTGGGCTGCATCCCAGTTTTAGAGACGCGCCATGGCATTGTAGAGACGCGCCATGGCGCGTCTCTACAGGCTGGGGAGGAGATGGATTCTGTTGACGAGTATTATAGATTCGTCAGTGAGTATCAAAGATTCGTCAGTGAGTATCAAAGACTCGTCCGCGAGTATCAAAGACTCGTCGGTGAGTATCAAAGACTCGTTGGTGAGTATCAAAGACTCGTTGGTGAGTATCAAAGACTCGTCAGTGAGTATCAAAGACTCGTTTATGAGTATCAAAGACTCGTTTATGAGTATCAAAGACTCGTTTATGAGTATCAAAGACTCGTTTATGAGTATCCGCAAGCTGGGCGGTTGAAACCGCAGCTACACAAACGAAACCCGCCTGCGCGGGTTTTCAATATTTCATTAGTCCGCGTAGGCGGACTTTGTTTGTCTAGCCGCGATTTTAATCGCCGTGGCAAAAGGGGATTACTAATCCTTTTTGATTACACCACGCTCAACTAAATAACGCTTAAATTCCACACCCTGACGCTCGACAATCTCCGTATCATAGACATGAAAGCCATATTTTTTAAACAACCCCAAGCTAAACTCACTGGCTTCTGCATATAAGCGCTCAATCCTGTGATTTTTGGCATAATCCAAGAGCGTTTGCATCAGAGTCGAACCAATCCCTTGGTGGATGCGATCGCGCCGGACATAAACTGAGGTAATATGACCATCATCGGCTATCCCTGCAAAGCCGAGAATCCCGGTTTCATCTGTCGCCAGAAATGTTGTCCCTGACAAAATGAACTCGCGGAACCTGACACCATCTGCTGCAAACGACGCCCAGCTATGAGTTTGCTCATCAGAGTAATAATGCGGCGCGATCGCGAGTACCGTTTCTTGATACAATTGTGCCAGTTCCGGAATATCCGATTCTTGTGCCATCCGAATCGTCATGTCTATAATCAGTGAAAAATTAGGTCACCGATGCGGTTGTCTCATCCGTCTCTGTTGAGAGTAAATGGTCTTCTGATGTCAGTAAGTGGTCTTCTGAGGGCTGCTCAGATTGCTCTTTTTCTGTACACACATCCAAGTCAAACCAAAAGGTTGTACCAATCCCCACTTCACTGACTAAATAGACTCGGCTGTGGTGTTTCTCCACAATATTTCGGACAATAGAAAGACCTAAACCTGTACCTTCTAGGGTATGCACCCGGTTTTCGACGCGGAAAAATCGATCAAAAATCGCTTCTTGATCCTCCCAATCAATCCCAATACCCGTATCAGAAATTTCCACCCGAACTTGGGGAATTTCATCCGGATGATGGGGATTGGTTTCTAGGGGATAGGTACGAATCACCACTCGTCCACCAGATTCTGTGAATTTCAGCGCGTTGCCCACCAAGTTATCAAAGACTTGCAGCAATAAGTCATAATGCCCTAACACAAGAGGCATTTGGGGCGCAATTTCCTGAACCAGTTCAATCCCTTTATCCCGGGCATTAAGCTGGTAGGTGCGGAGGGTTTGCTCCACAGGTCCTGCCACGTCTACAGGTTCAAAATGATATATGCGGCAAGATGTCTCTAGTCTCGACAAGTCCAAAACATCGTTAACCAGACGAGTTAAACGGTCGGTTTCTCGATTCGCCGTTTCCAGAAATTCTTGCCGTTCTACTTCGCTCAATTCTTCGCCGTATTCGTGTAGGGTTTCGATAAATGACTTGATATTAAATAATGGTGTTCTCAGTTCATGAGAAACATTGCTAATAAATTGACTTTTTGCCTCATTCAGTTCAACCTCACGGGTAATATCCTGCACTGTCATGGCAATGCCTTTGATACTCTCGCGATATTGGTCAAACACCCGTGTCAGCAGAATCCGAACCGTGCGAGGTGTAGGTTCACTCAGGGTAATGCGAAACTCCTCTCCTTCCCGTTCCCCTGTCGTTTCGCCGCCAGCAATTTGATACAGGGGTCGCGTTAGTTCCAGGGTAACGGCTGTCGGTAGATGATGCAGCACGTTTTCGCCAACCAGGGTATGACTATCCCAGCCAAAAAGACGCCGCGCCGTCGGGTTGACCAAAATCACGTTCAATGTGGTATCGATCAATACAGCACCATCCGCGATCGTAGATACCAAAGTTTCCAGTTTGGCTTTTTCTGCGGTCAACTCCTCAATATTTTGTTCCTCATAGCGCTCTAAGCGTTCTGCCATTTCGTTGAAGCTGGAAATCAGTTCTCCCAGTTCTCCTCCTAGGGGTAAGTCTATGCGCTGCTTGAAGTTCCCAGCGGCAATATTTTTGACACCCGTTAGCAGTTCTTTAATCGGTTGTGTAATCGTCAAGGCATTAAATACCGCGCCCAGAATCACCATCACCCAAATCGAGATAAACACAGCAATGGTGACATCCCGGGTCAAATTCGAGGAGGCGACAACTGTGGGATTGGGGTTAATGCCAATGGCTAAAACTCCCAGATACTTGCCTTCATGGGTGAGAGGAACAAAAACATCAGTAACTTCCCCGTCTGGGGTCAGATGCTGCCGAACCATCGGTAGGTCTGAGTTTTTGGCATAATCTTCAGGAAGCTGAATTCGGCGTTGAATCGTGAGAGAATTGTGAACTTCTGATTCAGAAAAGGGGATGCCGAAGAAGATTCTGCCATCCTCGTCAGCGTAAATCATATAGCGCACGCTAGAGGTACTGCTATAAAAACGGTTAGAAAAGCGAGCGACTTCTGTCAGATTGTTTTCCGCAATCTGAGGCGCTACATTAGCCGCCAGCAGTAGACCCAAATCCCGACCAAAACGAGTATCGTTCACTCGGGCGTCTTGTTGAATCGTGTTGACCGCCCAAAAGGTCAAGCCACTCATAATCAGGGAGACGGCTAAGGTCGCCGCCGCCATTAATCGGGTCTGGAGAGTAAACTCCGACCACCACCGTGCCAGTACTTCTCGGAAGGTTTTCAGCAAAGCCAGAAAAATTGGTTAATCAGCATTAAACGGAAAAGTTTCCTTAATTTATATTAAATTCTCTCAAAAATTGAAGCTTTGAGCAAGGAGAGGGTGATGGGGGAAGTTTTGAGTTAACTCCCATATCCTCCTCGGCTCCTCGGCTCCCAGACGTGGGATGACACGTCTGGAACATCCTCTGTCTCCCTGTTCCTGCTCTTGAGTACAACTGTCGATCTGACAGGGGTTAGGTTTGGGTGACGCGATGACCGATATCTTTACGATAGTACATTCCCTCAAACTCAATACAGTCGAGCGCACGATAAGTGGCTGAAATCGCACCTTCTAATGTTTCGCCTGTTGCTGTCACCCCTAAGACGCGCCCACCATCGGTTAGCATTTGTTGCTGCTTAAACTGAGTTCCGGCACAAAAAACCGTAGCACCTCGTTCCTGCGCTTGTTCAATCCCATTAATAACATGACCTTTCTGATAAGCACCCGGATACCCTTGAGCCGCCGCCACCACACAAGCAGCCGCCCCAGGTTGCCAGCTAATGGGGGGAAATTCTGCCAGTTTCCGCCCTGTACAAGCCAGGAGTAACTCGTGCAGAGGCGTTTCCAGCAACGGTAAAATCGCTTGGGTTTCTGGGTCACCGAAGCGACAATTAAATTCCAGAACGGTAGGATCACCTTGAGGCGTAATCATTAATCCCGCGTAGAGAACACCGCGATAGTCAATCCCTCGTTCCTGCAACGCATTAACCGTGGGTTGAAGAATGTCTTGCTCAATCCGTGCCATCAAGCTAGGATTCACCAACACAGAGGGAGCAAAAGCGCCCATCCCTCCCGTATTGAGTCCCGTATCGCCTTCACCAATCCGCTTGTGATCTTGAGCGGGTAATAAAGGACGAATTGTGATGCCATCGGTTAGTGCCAAAACAGATACTTCTTGACCTGTGACACATTCTTCGATGACCACGGCATTAAACTTATTCTTAAACAAGAACTCAACCGCCGCCACCGCTTCCTCAATGGTTTGAGCCACCGTAACCCCTTTTCCGGCTGCCAAACCATCTGCCTTGACGACAATCGGGGCGCTTTGATCTTTCAGATATGCGATCGCCTCATCCTTATCGGCAAACATAGCAAACCCAGGAGTAGGAACGCCAGCCGACTGCATTAACGTTTTCGCCCAAGCCTTACTCGATTCAATTTGGGCACCCGCTTGCGTGGGACCAAAAACCACCAAGTTTTGACGGCGCAGATAGTCCGTAATCCCCAACGCCAAAGGGAGTTCCGGACCAACAACCACTAAAGAAACATTATGAACCAAAGCAAACCGGGCAATTCCGGCAAAATCATCCACTCGTAAGGGCAGATTCTGACACTGTGGGTTTGTTGCTGTACCCCCATTGCCAGGAACACAGATTACTTGTTTAATGCGTTGAGATTGCAACAGTTTCCAGGCGAGGGCATGTTCGCGTCCCCCATTGCCAACCACCAAAATCTTCACGTTAGCCTTGCGCTCCCGAAGAAATGAACGATAAAGTATACACTGCCATAAAGCAGGTGGTACATCTGCTTGTGCTGTACCCAGTGAGTGTGTGAGTTGAGCAAATGCCCTCCATTATGCCACGGGATTGGGCAATAATTTACATCGGTGCTAGCCGTTCAGGGAATTTCCCTCAGCTTTCTGCTGTACGTAAGGGATCAGTTCACTCATTAGATTTATGAGTATTTTTTTAAAAAGTAAATATAGCCAATTTAAATAATTCGTGAAAAAAAGGGCTGAAAAGCATGTCCAGTAATGGCTACTAGGCTACTATTTGATGACAAATTTACACACACTGTTTGTATATTTTCGTTAAAAGTAATAAAGAACACAGAATTTTCAATTCAGTTTGAGTTATGCTACCTTCAACAAATGTTTCATATCCAAAATTTTCAAGCCGAAAGAACTGGAAAACAGAAGTCAAAAGGTAAAGTTATGCTTAATTTACCGGAAAGCCAGAATTTACCAGGAAACCAGAGATTTCCAGAAAATCAGAAGCCATATATTGAGCTTTCTGTAGTTATGCCTTGTTTAAATGAGGCGGAAACGCTGGAAGCCTGCATTAAGAAGGTGCAAGAGTATTTCGCCCAATATGATATCTCAGGCGAAGTTGTCATAGCTGACAATGGCAGCACGGATGGGTCGCCAGCTATTGCGAAGCAAATGGGCGTTCGGGTTGTAAATGTGAAAGAGAAAGGATACGGTAGCGCCTTAATGGGTGGTATTCGCGCTGCCCATGGGGAGTATATCATTATGGGTGACGCTGATGATAGTTATGACTTCACTAACCTGACTCCTTTTCTGAAAAAGCTACGAGAGGGCTATGATCTGGTCATGGGTAATCGCTTTAAAGGCGGGATCAAGCCAGGGGCGATGCCAAGGCTACACAAATATTTAGGCAATCCTGTCTTGACATGGATAGGGCGTTTACTGTTTCCTAGTCCCTGTGGTGATTTTCACTGCGGGCTTCGTGGTTTTCGGAGGGACGCGATCGCCAAACTTAACTTACGTACAACCGGGATGGAGTTTGCTAGTGAGATGGTAGTGAAAGCCAGCTTGTATAAGCTGCGGATTACGGAAGTCCCAACAACCCTATCTCCGGATGGTCGCAGTCATCCTCCTCACTTGCGGAGTTGGCGAGATGGTTGGCGACACTTGCGATTTTTGCTGCTGTACAGTCCGCGCTGGTTGTTTTTGTATCCAGGGGTGTTGCTAATGCTTATTGGTTTTATCAGCTCTTTTTGGCTTTTATCGAGTCCGAGAGTACACACTTTGCTATACTCATCCACGGCAATTTTTATTGGGTTTCAAACAGTATTGTTTGCGGTATTTACCAAAATTTTCGCAATTAGCGAGGGGCTGCTGCCAGAAGACCCTCGATTAAATAGGGTGTTGCACTATATCGACCTAGAGAAAGGATTAATTGTCGGTAGTATTCTGTTATTAGTGGGAATTGCCGGATCTATCTATGCTTTTGGCATTTGGGGAATCAATTCCTTTGGTTCACTCAACCCTTCTCAGATGATGCGAATTGTTATCCCAGCAGAGACCTGTCTGGCGTTGGGTTTTGAGATTATTTTGTCAACCTTCTTTTTGAGCATATTAGGATTGAAACGACAATGAATTTTGTTGAACAAATTCACGGCAGATATATTTTCAACCGAAGGGTTGATATACTCAGCGATCATTTAGCCAAGCTGATACCACAAAATGCTCACCTGTTGGACGTTGGTTGCGGTGACGGATTAATTACAGATTTGATTATGCAGAAACGTCCTGACATTCAAGCCCAAGGTATCGATGTCTTAGTTCGTAATCAAACGCATATTCCCGTCATTCCATTTGATGGACAAGTAATCCCCTTTGATGAGAAAACTTTCGATGTAGTGATGTTTGTAGATGTGCTTCATCACACAGAAGATCCGATGATTCTGCTTCGCGAAGCTGCTCGTGTTACTCGTAGAGCTATCGTTCTTAAAGATCACACATGTAATGGATTGTTTGCTGGCTCAACCTTGCGATTTATGGATAAAGTTGGAAATGAGCGTTATAGTGTGGTACTACCCTATAATTATTGGTCTAAACAGAGGTGGTTCACTGCGTTTGAAGAACTATTTCTAAAAATTGATGTTTGGAATAAAAATTTGTCACTTTATCCTCTTCCATTAAATTTAATATTTGATCGTTCACTTCATTTTGTTTCAAGACTTTATGTCACATAGTTGTCATAATCTATACTTGATAAGCTTTAGCAAAATTGTGGGTATAAGTTCAGCGACTAGCATCTAAGGGACTTGCGGCTTAATAATATACCAATCAAGCTTGGCTGAGTTGATGAATACAGCTTTCCTCACTGGTACTTTATTGTTACGCAGATCCCTAACATTAATTACAATTTCCCAAAATAACAAAAACATGATTAAGATTTTAAAGAGCAAAAGTGGATACTATGAATATCAACCTAAACTCGGTGGACTGGTGAGTGAAATTTCTTGGTATGTCCGTAAAAAAATATTTAAGTCATTGATGAATACTGCATATCCTACTTCTGAAACAACGGTTTTAGATGTAGGGGTAACTTGCGATAAGCGTCAAGAATCAAATTTTTTTGAAAAGTTATATCCATATCCAAATCAGATTACGGCTGTTGGTATAGAAGACGCCTCTTTTCTAGAACAAGATTATCCAGGCTTGAAATTTATAGAAGCTGATGCTTTAAGACTACCTTTTCCTGATAAAAGCTTTGATTTAGTCGTAAGTTTTGCTGTAATTGAGCATATAGGTAGTAGGGAACGACAACGTGCATTTGTTCAAGAACTTTGTCGTGTTGGTCGTAGCTGTTATATTACTACTCCTAATCGATGGTATCCGATAGAATTTCATACAGCATTGCCCCTTATTCACTGGCTTCCTCCCTCATGGTTTCGCTCTATCCTACAATTGATTGGTAAAGATTTTTGGACACAAGAAGAAAACCTAAATCTTTTATGCGAGAGGGATATGTTACGCTTTTTTCCCAAAAACTCTAAAATTAATAAAATGCATTTTCGACTACTCGGTTTGAGGTCAAATCTAGTTTTTTATATTGGAAATATATAGAAAAAATGGATAAAATAATAATAATTTTATTTATTTTCACCCTCAATGTTTTATTATTTGGGTCAATAAAGTCAGACCGACTGGTGCTGAATTTGCTCAAAAACGTTGGAGTTGGCACAATTGTACCCAGCATTATTACCAAATATTCAATCAATTGGTTCATGAAGTCAGGATTTAAATAAAACAAACAGATTTAATTATCACTTTGTTCCTTCCTTTTGGCTTAGTAAATCTAGAACGAACATTTCCCCATTGTCATATATTCGTTTTCGAGTTTCGCCAAGTTCATTTAAATTATCTTGGAAATCCAAAGTGTGCCGTGCCTCATTTCTAAACCAAATATGAACTTCAGGTCTGAGGTTACTTTCTAATGATTGCTTTGAACGTCCTAATCCTTTAGCATAAGAATAGGCGACATATCGAATAGATTTATCGGTTAAATAATCTGCTAAAGCCTCTCCTCCTTGAAAGAAAGGCATACCAGGCGGAGGGCTAGCCGCACCGGGAAAGTCCACAACAAATATTTGATTGCGCTTAAAATCTAGGAGAAAAGGTTTCTTAACTGCCGCTAATACTTCTGCTTGTTCTGGAATTGCCTGCTGCATTTGCTTATATTGATTGACCTCCTCTGGTGCAACCAACTCTACATTACTTAATCCAATCTTTATTTGGCTTATACTTTGGGCATACAAATCTTTATAGATGGGATTTCCCAAAAACAGACCTGCAACAAAGACAGCAACAATTACAGAAGTAGAAGGGTTAAAGTTTTTGCAGTAAGTAATATTCTTATCACTTAAAACTATTGTTATTAACAGAATTATACCAGGGATAACAAAGACAGTTGAATAACGAGCAGCAGATACTCCCCCAGTGGCTAAGGCTATTAAAATAGTTCCTAACCAACAACTAACAATCACTATCAGAGGAGAACTGCGACGTATTAATTGTTGACCTTGGCGCAAGACTATAATAAAACTCAGCAAATAAAACGCTAAAAATTTAACATTAATTACTGAGCTTAAGATAATTTTTGCCGATTTTAATATTGTGTTCTCGCTAGAAGGATTTAGATAAGTTCCATATACCGAGCCATGATATCCCTTCCCCAATAGCGGATATAGTAAAGTTCCTGATGATTGATACATGGATATCATCCAAGGTAGTATAAATAAGCATCCTAGAATCACAGCCACACAAAATTCAGACATAGCTATTTTCCGCTTATCCGATCTAATACTATAAAAAAAGTAACTCAGTGTAACTAGAACTATACAAGGAGGAATTAAATTAGTTTTTAGCGTACAAATTGCTGCTGTGAGTAAGGCGATAATACAGGCATTTACCGCAAAATAATTAGACTTCAGCTTATCCCAATCTAAAGTTATGTATAAACTTAAGAAAAGAGCCATACCTGTAACAACACTGGTCATGTTTCCCTGATCAGTTGGACTAACCAGAAATACAGTCAGAATGAGCAATGCTTTTTTCGGAGATATTTTTTTCTCTTGAAAATATCCTATAAGGACTCCAATAGCGACGAGTAAAGCAACTCCATAATCAATAATATTTAAATTAACTTCAGATAAGGTACTAAGACTGAAAGTATCTAAGAAAGCTTTGCCTCCCAAAGACGAAACCAGCCTTCTTCCATTAAAAGGATCAAGTCCCATCGATCCCATCTGAAGCATCTTTTTGGGAAAAATAAAATATGCCTGGTAGTCATCTAGAGGTTGAAATGGTAAAAAAGGAGGAACTCTAGGCGTAGACACCCAGCCTGCATAGCGCAAAAAAATTAGTAAACTGACAAAAATAGTACCAATAAGCACTACCTTATCTTTACGGCAATGGCGGATATACTGTGATAGCCGATTAAGCGTAAAGTTTCGCCTTGCAGACAAATCGAATAGCCAGAAAACTAAACCTAATCCTAGGTAGACTAATATAACCGTTCTAGAAATAACCCATGTAACATTTAATACACCACCCACAATAATACTAAACGCCATCCCCCAGGCAGCTTTTTGCCCCCAATCAACAGGAAATTTGGGGAACAAACAGCGGTTAACGACTCCTCCCCATCCAACAAGGGACAAAAGAATGCAAAGTCCCCAGGCAAAAGCGAAAAGATATGAGGTCATGGCTCATACACACTAAACTGTTTTTTTATTTTAGCAGCAAAATGCTCATTAACTGATATCGACAGAACTTTTTTGAGATTGATAGCGCTGTTTAAATTCTTGCTGTCGCTTTTTGTGATCCACGATGGGTTCAGGATAGCCACAACTCGAACGTTCATCCGCAGGAATTTTCCCCGTAACCAAGTCTTTAGTATCCAGTGAACTCAGTTCCGGTAACCATTGGCGAATATACTCCCCATCCGGGTCATATTTTTGTGCCTGAGTCGCTGGATTAAAAATTCGCAAGGGCTTCGGGTCCATTCCACTGGATGCACTCCATTGCCAGCCGCCGTTATTAGCGGCTAAGTCACCGTCATATAATTTTTGCATAAAATAGTTTTCGCCCCACTGCCAGTTAATAATCAAGTCTTTAGTCAAGAAACTGGCAACAATCATCCGACAACGGTTGTGCATCCATCCCGTTTCATTTAATTGGCGCATGGCAGCATCAACGATAGGATAACCCGTTCTACCTTCACACCAGGCTTTAAACAAGGTTTGATTATTGTCCCAGGGGAAATCTTGGAAAGTATCACGATAGGGTCCTGTTGCTAATTCAGGGAAGAAATAAAGGGCATGTTGATAGAATTCTCGCCAAGCTAATTCCTGTTGCCAGGTTTGGATACTATCACGAGTTTCATCGCTACGGCTACGCTCTATAGCCGTTTGGGTAGCTTGCCAAACCGTGCGAATTCCGATCGCACCAAATTTGAGGGCGGCGCTGAGTCGGGATGTGCCATCAATTGCGGGAAGATTGCGTTGGTGTTGGTATTTGTCAATGGCGCGATCGCAAAATTCCTCTAGTCTCTCTTTCGCGGCTTTCTCTCCTGGTTCTAGGATTAGGGGATTGTTCCAAGTCAACCCTAAATCTTTAGCCGTAGGTAACTCAATTGTGCCAACCTTTTTCACCACATCCTGTTCCGTTTCGGTGAGTCCTTCAGGATTTTTTAAGGATTCAGCAGGGGCGGCTTTGGCTTGGTCTTTCCAGTTTTTCCAGAAGGGGGTATAAACTTTGTAAGGATCGCCGGAATTGGTGCGAATTTCTCCGGGGGCGTGTAAGAGTTGATCCCAGAAAATTTCAACCGCAATCCCTTTTTCAGATAGGGCATCTTGTACCGTGCGATCGCGCCTTTGGGCATAGGGTTCAACATCCCGGTTCCAGAATACCGCTTTGGCGTTGAGGGCGTCAGCTAGGGCGGGAATTCCTTGAGTAGGGTTTTGATGCAGGATTAATAATTGACTCCCAACTTCAGCGTAGCGTTGTTGTAACTCCTGTAAACAGCCAATCATGTACGTGACTCTAGCTGGGGCTATATCATCGCGTTCTAGGATATCTGGGTCAAGGCAAAAAACTCCTATCACTTTCTGGCTTTTTTGACAAGCCGCAGCCAGCCCCATATTATCAGAAATTCGTAAATCACGGCGATGCCAGAAGAGAATCAGATCAGTCATGAATGATGAAATTTGAATCTGTAGGGGCAGGTTTAGTGTTTCTCGTTTCGCTGTCGATTATAACGTTTATTCAAAACGCGCCCTCCAAAGTCATCAATCAAGTGCATTAAAATGGGCTAAAACTCTTATCCAGTCAGCTTTAGCTGGCTTGAGCTTTTAGTCTTGGGTTTCAACCCAAGGCGGTTTAAGGCTTATAGGTCAGTGTTAGGATAAAGTAAAAATATTACAGGTAGCGTAGTTTCAGGTCGTTTATAATGATTCAAATCCTACCCAAATCACTAACATTTGACGAGTTTGTTGCTGAATACGGAGATCATCCTCGCTATGAACTAATTGATGGAGAATTAGTTGACAAGGAGCCAACAGGTTCCCATGAACAGGTAACGGGCTTTATTAACATGCAGTTGAACCTAGCCATCGCTCATCTTAAGCAACCCTACTTTATCCCGATGCGATGTCTGATTAAACCCTTAGGTCAATCTTCCGCCTTTAAACCGGATGTTATTGTCTTAGATAGATTTGCCCTACGCGATGAACCGTTATGGCAACGTGAACCGATTATTACACTGGGAACTTCAGTCAAATTAGTGGTTGAGGTGGTGAGTACAAATTGGCAAAACGATTATGCCCGCAAAGTGGATGATTATCAAGCCTTGGGAATTCAAGAATATTGGATTGTTGATTATCTGGGCTTAGGTGGAACATTTTTTATTGGTTCTCCTAAACAACCGACGATTACTATCTGCGATTTAAAGGGAGAAACTTACGAGATGAGACAGTTTCGACGGGGAGATTATGTGGTGTCACCAACATTTCCTGACTTGGAGTTAGACGCTGACCAGATTTTCAAGGCTGGTGTGTTAGATTAGCCGTAATCCCTGAATTTCGCTAGTTGTCATTTAGTTATGTCATTGGCAAAGAGTTGATCGTGCTTCCCTTTGTTTCCTCAATTCTATAAAATTGTCGCACAACTCCACTAACCTCCTCTGCGTTCCTCTGCGTTAACCTCTGCGTCCCTCTGCGTTAAAAATATACTTATCAGATAGAGAGAGACGTTCCAGCGAAACATCTCTACAATGTTCGCCACACAACCCTATTTTGCAACATAACCAATAGCATGAGGACGCAAATTGGATAGGGCGCACAGACGTGCGCCCCTACGGTTTCTGGGATATCTTCAACAACAATTCACCCACTATTGCTGCAAAAATGGACGCGCTAGGTAAAAGCTACAAATCGATTTAGCATCAACCGCATCCTCCCCATGAATCGCTTTTTCTAATTGTTCAGGTGTCATCAATACCGTTTCTAAATCTTCATCCGCATCCAATCCTGGCGGCGTCTCCAGTTTCTCTAAATCTTGCGCCAGAAATGCGTAAATATATTCATCAGAATACCCTGGTGCTAAGGCAAAATTGCCCAAAGATTGCCAACGATGCGCCCGGTATCCGATTTCTTCTTGGATTTCCCGTTGGATTGTCGTTTCTGGGTCTTCTAAGGGTTCCACGGTTCCAGCCGGAAATTCTAATAACCGCCGTTGTACCGTAAACCGATATTGACGCACGAGTACCAGTTTCCCATCTGGGGTCACAGGAACCGCTAGCGCCCCACCGGGGTGACGCACGCATTCCCAGTCGCCTTTAGCTTGGTTGGGAAGACGCAGGTGATTAACTTCAAAGTTAAATTTGCGTCCCTGATAAACAAAGCGTTGTCTGAGTAATTGAGGGGGTTCTTTACCTTGAGGCATGTCTAACTATACGGGGTGAACTCCAGAACAGTCTACCCTTTGTACGAGTTGTGCGATCGCACATCCGGATACCGGTTCTAGCCAGTCGGGGGCAATTTCGGCTAAGGGAACCAGGACAAAGGCTCGTTCACTCATCCGGGGGTGGGGGATTTGCAGGGTAGGGGTGTCTATTATTAAATTATCGAATAATAAGATATCTAAGTCTAGGGTTCTCGGTCCCCAGCGTTCCCGCCGTTCCCGCCCGAACTGTTTTTCGATGCTAAGGGTGGTTTGTAATAAATCCTGGGGGGTTAGCTGTACATCTATAATCACACAACCATTGAGATAATCCGGCTGCGGCGGACCAACGGGGGCGGTTTGATACCAGCTAGACTGAGAGGTTACCGTGATACCGGGAGTTTTCGCTAACATAACTATAGCCGCCTCTAGGATGGCACTCGAATCACCCAAATTGCTACCTAGCGCGATCGCACATTGTTGAGATTGTGACACAAAATCCCCCTGCGGTTAAGTTTATAGACTACCAGAAATAAACAAAGCTTTTGCTGCTATAGAGATGTATTAATGCACGAAGAACAAATTCTCGGTCTTTGGTTATCCGGACCCAAGGGAACCGTTTACTCCCTAGCAATGAGTCCCGATGGCAAAACCTTAATCAGTGGTGGCGGAGATACAATCGTGCGCGTCTGGGATTTAAGCAATGGACAGGAACTCTCCTGTTTCAGAGGTCACTCTGACTGGGTACATGGGGTAGCGATTAGTCCAGATGGTCAAACTGTCGTGAGTGGGAGTTTTGATTGCACACTGAAAGTGTGGAACCTGAAAAGTGGGAAAGAACTACACACCTTAGAAGGTCATTCAGATCGAGTATATTGTGTGACGATTAGTCCTGACGGACAGAGAATTTATAGCGGTAGCCAGGATACAACAATTAAAGTTTGGGATATTAAAAATGGTGCTGAACTTGACACCCTAACCGAACCGTCAGACTGGGTGTATTCCCTCGCCATTAGTTCAGATGGTAAAAGATTAGTGAGTGGTTGTGCTGATGGTACTATTTGGATTGGTCATCGAAAAATACTCACCGGTCATGCAGGTAGCGTTACCTCAGTGGCGATTAGTCCCAATGGGAAAACGTTGGTGAGTAGCAGTATTGACAAAACGATTAAACTCTGGGACTTGAGCACAGGAGAGGAAATTCGCACACTGTTCGGTCATTCGGGAACTGTTACTTCAGTGGTAATTAGTCAAGATGGACGTAGAATTATTAGTGGAAGTAACGATAAAACAGTTAAGGTTTGGGATTTACAGACAGGTGAAATTTTGCACAGGATTAGTGATCATGTAGAAGCAGTTTTAGCGGTAGCAATTAGTCCAGATGGACGGACAATTGCCAGTGGTAGCCAGAATGATGTGATTAAAATTTGGGGGATAAAATAAGGAATGCGAAAGATAGGCAAAATGAGGGTAGTCTAGATGTAGCAGATTACATCTGGAATATCTAGTCAGGGCGGGTTTTGAGGCAAGGTTATCATTAATAACGAAACTTCCTAAACCCCTCCCTACAGACGTACATTAAAACTATGTATTTGAGCCAAGCAAATGCTATAGCAATCCTAAATAGGATGCAACAAGTGAACGGTTTGAAACCCAGGTATAGCAAGGGTTCCAGTTTTGAAAATTGCCACAACCTAAATAGGATTGCTATATTGCCTAATCACCAATCACCAATGATAGTAATTGCTAGTATTGCTGCCCAAAAAACACTCACAATGACGGGGAAGGTCTGCGATGACGATCTTGATTCTGATCCAGATTCTGTTTCCCCTCGTGTTGATTGGGTGGTTGGCTTTTTTGCAGCCCCGCAATCTGCTGGGGATGGGGGTTCAAGCTCTGGTGACGGCGATTGCCCTGGTTGCGATCGCCCGGATGGGTATCTGGGTCTTTCCGCCCTGGTGGACACCCTATCTCTATGGGGTACTGTTTTTGCTGGCGTTGGGGCTGGGGGTGACGAAGCATCAGCCAAAGCATCGGATGCCCTTAAGCTGGCCGGGGTGGGTGATGGTGGTGGGCTGCGTGGCCTTTGGTGTGTATGTTGGCAATGAGGCGGTTCGCAGTTGGGCGGGGCCGTTTCCTGCGGCTGCATCTGCTGTTGACCTCACCTTTCCGCTGCGGGGTGGCCATTTTCTGATCGTCAATGGCGGTAGTAATATTCGCATTAATGCCCACCTGAAAACTTTGGATGAGTCAGTGCCGCGTTTTCAAGCCTATCGGGGCCAAAGTTACGGCACCGATATCATTCAGGTGAATCGGTGGGGGCTGCGATCGCGCGGCATCAGCCCTAAGCAGCCTGGGGCGTACTTGATCTACGGCGCGCCGGTGTTCGCTCCCTGTGCAGGCCAGGTGGTGCAGGCGATCGCGTGACCACGCCCACCTCCAGAGACTAAACCATGACTCCTGCACAATCTGCCCAACTCAAAGAACTGGTGCGTTACGGCACCCTCGCCCCCTCCAGCCACAACACCCAGTGCTGGCGGTTTCACGTAGAGCAGCAGGCGATCGCCATTCTGCCGGATCTATCGCGACGATGCCAGGTGGTCGATCCCGATGACCACCATTTGTATGTGTCCTTAGGATGCGCCGCCGAGAACATCCTTCAGGCCGCCAAGGCTCAAGGGCTATCTGGGCAAGTGAGCTTTGATGCGGCCGGGGACGGGAGTATACGCATTTCATTTACCCCTTGCGCGGTCGAGGCAACCCCGCTGTTTGAGGCGATCGCTTGAGTCTGTGCTGGTTTAAACGCATTCCACCTAAAAAAATAGCCCTGTCAATGTCGCTGGACTCAGCCAGTGGTTTCACCTTTAACCTACATTCGGCAGGCTGACAATTTACTCGATGGAGCATTTTTCTGCTGTGGTTTGGGCAGTTGAAGTTATTTGATTTCAATTAATGAAAAGTCAAGAAAACTTATCCAGGAAAACTCATGTTTTATTTGACTTTGATTTACATCTTCTTATTGGTTGGCCCTGCGATCGCCACGATCGCATTTTTCCGACGACTCTCGACCCGTTGGCACTTGTTTTTGTTGAGCCTCTGCATCTTCTACGGAATTTCTCCGTTTCTCATGACTGGGGGCGCATTCGGTTTGGCTAATCACTTTAATTGCTCGGCAGAAGCTGTCCGCTTTCGCTGTCCTTCCCCGGTTTGGCTAGGAGACGTGATCTCTGGGCTGGCGATGGCGCACTGGCTGGCGATTTTTGCCATTCCATCAGCAATTTTGGGCGCGATCGGGCTGCTGATTTCCGGAATTTTACAACATCGGCGCTCCCAAGATACAGGCAGCACTTCAGGCGAAATCCCTGCTGTTTTTTACCGGAGTCGCCGCCACAAAGTCATTGCAGGCGTCTGTTCAGCCCTCGCTCAACAATGGCACCAGTCCCTTTCACTGCTCCGGGTTGTCACTGTTGTTTTAGCGATCGTCATCCCTGGATTTATTTTTCTGTACTTGTGGTGTTGGTTGGCGTTTCCCATCGAGCCGAGATTGCAACAACAATTCTACGTCAAAGAAGACGGTGAAAAATGAAAAAACATCCCGTAACCTGGTTCTATATCTTGGCCTTTGGTATTGCATGGATTGGCATGATGTCAGCCGCATTGGGATCGCATGGTATTGCCCCCTTTGACAGCCCCTATGTTCAGCTTCTTTCCATCTTTTATGCTGTTGGCCCTGCTCTTGCGGCGGTCATTGTGGCACGCACAGCAGAGGGTAAAACAGGGGTTCAGAATTTGCTCAAGGGGCTGCTCCGATGGCGTGTTGGCCTAGTCTGGTACATCGTAGCCTTGTTTGGTTCTTTAGCTCTTTTCATTGCGGCGCAAGGCATCACTAAATTACTGGGATTTTCAGACACAGTTGTAACCCCACAGGTCGATCGATCTCTCTATATGGTTATTAGCCTCGTGGTCAATTTCTTCGCCAATATCTGCGAAGAAATTGGGTGGCGTGGTTTCGCCTTGCCCCGATTGCAGAAACGACATAATGCCTTCATAGCCACTCTAATCGTGGGTACATTGTGGGCTTTTTGGCATTTGCCAACTGTCTTTTTAGTGGGAAACCCGATGGCTGAGTACCCTTTCCTCTGGTTCATCCTGATCGTAACCAATGCTTTTATCTACACCTGGATTTACAACAGCACTAAAGGCAGTATTTTGCTAGTGGCACTTTTTCATGGTTCGCTGAATGTGTGGGGACTATTTATCACTGGAGTGTCTCCTATCGCGGATGTCCTTCTGAATTGTGTGGTGGTCATTATCCTGATTGCCGTGTTTGGGAAAGCAAATCTATCCCGCCAAAAACGGGTTTATGCAGGCTAATAGTGGGTCAATGACACATCATCATAAATTTGGCTTTTACCCGAGCCTTTTAGCATTTTTCGCTTTGGCGTTTGCTTGGTCGTGGATCTGCTGGCTGCTATCTTCGATGATCAGACCTCAATGGGTCACCGTTGGGATGGTGC
This sequence comes from Coleofasciculus sp., assembly GCF_046565525.1. Lineage (NCBI taxonomy): Bacteria > Bacillati > Cyanobacteriota > Cyanophyceae > Coleofasciculales > Coleofasciculaceae > Coleofasciculus > Coleofasciculus sp. The sequence goes on from NZ_JBKHUP010000010.1 coordinate 19,993, forward strand.
TGTTTATTGCGGGGAGTTTTGGCCCCGGCATCGCAGCGATCGCGGTAGTGAGGTATTCCAGTGGACAGGAAGGGCTGCATCGTTGGCTCAGGCGATCGCTGCAATGGCGAGTGGGTTGGCGTTGGCTGGCTCTCTCGTTTTTCTTGCCTTTGGCGGTCATGGGGCTGGCCGCTGCTGGGCACATCGCATTGGGCGGCACGATCGCACCGTCTCCGGCATCCGGGCATGTGCTCCTAGCCGTGGTGAACTTTGGCCTGATACTGGTGCTGGGCGGCCCACTGGGCGAGGAATTTGGCTGGCGGGGTTATGCCTTGCCTGTTTTGCAAGAGCGCTATAGCTGGCGCGTGGCTAGCCTTTTCTTGGGTGGGGTGTGGGGCATCTGGCATCTGCCGCTGTTTTATATGGCCGACACGACGCAAAGCCACCTCCCCTTTGGCCTATTTATGATGAGTACGGTGGCCCTGTCGGTGCTGTTTGCGTGGCTGTTCAACCACACTCAGGGCAGTGTGTTGCCCGCCCTCGTGCTGCATACTGCGGTCAATGCTTGGGGGTGGGTCATACCGGTCATGGTGATGCCAGATGGTAGTAATCTACGACCCTATGGGCTGGCAGTGGGGTTGCTTGTGGCGATCGCCCTCGGTCTATTGTGCGATAAGAAACTCCATCTGTCCCTGCGATCGCGCTGAAGTCAAAATCAGGTTCAGCCATGTTTCATGTTGGCGGGGGGGCGATAGCGGTTTGGGAAACGCCTCAATCAACTCTGGGCGCTGGATTATTTGCCGCACCAGGAGTGGTAGGATTAGCGGTGGGTGGTGGGTTAGGATTAGCAGAATATGAAGGGACAGGGTTACTGGTATCGCTACTTGTAATCATCATGATAGCGATCGCGCGGATACCTTTGCCTAAACTCCCCTATCGTCAAACTTCTGATCCTGACTTGGTTCAGGAATCTACGGTTGTGGATCAGGATTTAGTCTTGCTGGTATTATTGAGTGCGATCGCGTTAACGTCTCTAGTTTGGACTAGCTTTGATTTTCTACTACAGGGTAATATTTCAGCTTTAATTGCGATCGCGATCGCTGCCGCTATTGGTAAAATTTTGGCAGGAATTTTACTCTTGAGTAATCACCCGCACTAAAGTAGCAGTATCAAATGCATCGGAGGGATAATAAACCGTCTCATAATCATTGATCACGATTATCGCTTTTTTCGGTTGACTATCCTCTCCACCCAATTGCTGCTTAGCGACCTCGGGATTATTGAAACAAAACCAAACTTGGCGATCATCGCCCCGAAATCTGGGTAACTGTTTGGCGGCGGCTTCATCAACAACAAAACATGGGATCTTGGTGTTTCCTGGAAGCTGGTGATTAGGTTCGTAAGTCCCAGTGAGAGCAATTTGACCTCGAAATTGGACTCGCCCAATTACACCATACTCAGGTAATGAGTCAGCTTGAACTGAGACAACTTCCAGACCCATAAATTCCTCGCCTGGTGCGAGTTGACGGGGGTCAAAATGGTTATCAACCGCTTTCAACTCAAAGGATAAGTCTTTAGTCGGTGTCGGGGATGGGTTAGTCTTAGCGGCTAATGCAGCCGTACTCCCTAAGCACAGAAGTGAAATAAGTGCGATCGCTGTTGGATGTTGACGCATTGGTAAATAAACTCATTTAGAGTTATCGATGAGGCTACAGTATCAATAATGACCTATATTCGCTAAACTGACGAGCTTGTGCATCACTCCCCAGGATTAAAATCAGGAACTTTCCCATCAAAACGTATTCAAGCTAGTCGCCGGATTACTGTAGATGAGGTATGCGATCGCGTCTAATTCTATCATGAACCTTCAGGTACAATACTGATAAATTGCGCCAGGGTTTGTGCAGTTAAAGCTACTTCCACCAAATCCTCTAATTGATTAATTTCAAGTACCTGTAAACGTTGCTCAATATCTAGCGGAACCTGTTCAAAGCGCATAGAGAGGATACGCAATAACTGTCGTAATGTCCCTTGTTGAAATCCTCGCTGTTGAGCCGCTTCTTCAGGTAGGGGAACAAGATTACCATTTTGATCATAAAATCGTAACCAAACCGCCGTCTCTCGGTCTATGGTTCCTTGCCAAGTTCCCAACCACAACCCCAATTTTTGACACCACAGCCAACCCTGCTCATTAGGGACTAATGGTTGATATTGTTGAGACGCATCCAAATGCCAACCCTGCAATGAATTGGGTTCAAAGGGATTAAAAACAAAGTAATCCGGTGTTCTAAAAATACGCTCATAAATATCTTTCTTCGTCCCCGTATCCACAGACGCCGTAGAAGGAGACATTAATTCGACAATTACATCAGGGTAACGCCCCCCTTCTTCCCACACAACCCAACCTTGCCGTTCAGTAGTCCCGTCAACATTTAATACCGCAAAGAAATCTGGTCCTTTAAAATCCCGGTTCCGCGCCTGCTCACTGCTGTAATAAATAAACATATTACCGCTCGTGAAGAAATCATGGCGAGCAAGATACGCTTGCTGCAACGACCGAATCAGGACATTTATAGAAATACGGTGGCGATTACTTTCCAACGGTTCTCCATCATCAAAGATTAAGTCAGTTGGGGGCATGGATGGTTCCCAGCCTACCATAGTTTGGGATGTTGTCTCTTGAGTAGCCAACTCTGACATAATAAGCGTCTCTTTACATTAAGGTTCTTTTTTTTAGATACCTGAAAGTATCTTAACAAGAATGGCACTGAAAAGCGTGCATTTTTGGATCGCCTAAACCCTTGATAGATCGTAGGGTGGGCAATGCCCACCAGCCTCATCTGAGCGTGCTATTCATCTTAACAAAAGCGCGATCGCTAACACTCCCTTGTAGTAAAATAAACCTTTAATAGGATGTCCGTCATAACTCACATTCTGCATCCCTTTCAGTCAGCCAATTTTCTAGAGTGGCGTGGCATACTAAAAATGACAAATGGCGATTTACTAATTATGTCTCATCGTCCAATTTACCTTGATAACCACGCCACCACCCCCATGGATGAACGGGTGCTAGAGGCGATGCTGCCCTTTTTTAGAGAACATTTCGGCAACCCTTCCAGTATCAGCCACGCTTACGGTTGGGAAGCGGAAGCAGCGGTAAAACAAGCACGACAAACTCTAGCTGACGCTATCCACGCCACACCAGAGGAAATTGTTTTCACCAGTGGTGCAACAGAAGCGAATAATTTAGCGATTAAAGGAGTTGCTGAAGCCTATTTCAGTAAAGGGCGTCATATTATTACCGTCCAAACCGAACATCGGGCGGTGCTTGATCCCTGTACCTATTTACAAAACTTAGGATTTGAGGTCACGCTTTTGCCCGTCCAAAGGGATGGACTACTTGATTTAACTCAGCTTGAAAAAGCGATTCGTCCTGATACAATCTTAGTCTCAGTCATGGCAGCCAATAACGAAATTGGTGTATTACAACCCCTGGCTGAAATTGGGAAACTGTGTCACCAGCATCAGGTACTCTTCCATACCGACGCCGCTCAAGGGCTTGGTAAAATTTCCTTGGATGTCCAGGATATGAATATTGACCTGATGTCCCTAACAGCCCATAAACTTTATGGACCCAAGGGTATTGGGGCGCTTTATGTCCGCCGCCGTAACCCAAGAGTTAAGTTAGCTTCACAAATTCAGGGAGGGGGACAGGAACGGGGAATCCGTTCGGGTACCCTCTATACACCACAAATCGTTGGCTTTGCTAAAGCGGTGGAACTAGGCTTAGCTGAACAAACCTCCGAATCTCAACGCCTCCTCCAGCTACGGGAACAGCTTTGGAACGCCCTGTCTCAGCTAGGGGGGATTCATCTAAATGGTCATCCTCACCAGCGATTGTCAGGAAATCTTAATATTTCCGTGGAAGGGGTGGACGGTTCTGCTCTCCTGTTGGGATTACAGCCGATAGTCGCGGTTTCCTCAGGTTCGGCTTGCTCCTCGACTAATGTAGCGCCATCCCACGTCCTTTTGGCACTAGGACATTCAGAATCCCTAGCTCATGCTTCGATTCGGTTTGGTATTGGGCGCTGTAATACAGCCGAGGAAATCGATACCGTTGCCCAACACGCGATCGCGACAATTACGTCCCTGCGTCAAGCTCAAAACCCTTACAGGTCGGTCTAGTTAGGGTGATTGGAGATTCCTCATTCGTCCTTTGTCCTTTGTTGATGAGGAAATCGCTCCCATCTCCCCAGCTTTCGGGAGCACCCGGAACCCCCTCACAGGTAAACTGATGGTTTCTACCCATTAACAATCAACAATCAACGCAGTATAATGTAAAATTGAGGAAACAGTTAGCGTACCAACAGTGACACTAGGTTCGACCTGTGTAAACTATCTGTAGATACTATCCGTAACTGATTCACACTTCCAGAGCTTTAACTTGCACGTTACCAAACTCCAATGCTAGCCCTTGGACAAAGGGGCATGACATTGGCTACCTGTAGCATTGGAGAAAAAGTTGATCTACGAGAGTGTCAGTAGTCTTCAGTCACTCCCCGATCACAATTTACGTTTTCTAAGTAAAGCTAAAGTTTTTGCTTTTCAGAATCATAAGGGGTAGCCAAAGCAAGAGTGACCGATCAATTTTAGGTATGCGATTTAATATTTTTGGAGGAAAAGGCAATTCAGACAAGCATTCAAGCATTTTTCAAGCTTGGCTCGTTTGCCTGCCCTCTAAACTAATCAGCTATCTAAAATTCCCACAAAAACCAAGCTTCAGTACTTGAACGTACTGCCAAATTTTGAGGAAATTGAATGGCAAAACAAATTATTATTGCAGAGCAATATCGGCTGGCTGCTGTATTTTCAGAAGATCAGATTCAAGAACTTGTCGTTGCCACCGGCAGCCACCAAGTCGGTGATATTTATCTCGGCATTGTCGAAAACGTTTTACCGGGCATTGATGCCGCATTTGTCAATATCGGCGATGCCGAACGCAATGGATTTATTCACGTTACCGACTTGGGTCCTGTGCGACTTAAACGTCGCTCTGGGGCAATTACGGAACTGCTCACCCCGCAGCAAAAAGTCTTAGTCCAAGTGATGAAGGAGCCGACGGGAAATAAAGGTCCTCGGCTGACTGGAAATATCAGCCTTCCGGGTCGTTATCTGGTGCTGATGCCCTATGGACGAGGTGTTAATTTATCCCGACGGATAAAAAACGAAAACGAGCGTAATCGCCTCAGAGCCTTGGCTGTGCTGATCAAACCCGCTGGGATGGGATTATTAGTTCGCACCGAAGCCGAGGGCAGAGCCGAAGAAGCGATTATGGAGGATTTGGAGGCACTGCAACGCCAATGGGAAGCCATCCAACAGGAGGCAACCTCGACGAGAGCGCCATCCCTACTCAATCGCGATGATGATTTTATCCAGCGAGTCCTCCGTGATATGTACACAGCGGATGTGAATCGAATTGTGGTTGATTCCCATACTGGGGTCAAGCGGGTGAAGCAGCAGTTAGTGAGCTGGAGTGGCGGCAGATCACCGGAAGGGGTTTTAATTGACCACCACCGCGATCGCCTCTCAATTCTCGATTATTTCCGCATTAATGCGGCGATTCGAGAAGCCTTAAAGCCACGAGTCGATCTGCCATCCGGAGGCTACATTATCATCCAACAGACGGAAGCTCTCATTGTCATTGATGTGAACTCCGGTTCCTTTACTCGTTCGGCAACTGCACGAGAAACGGTTCTGTGGACTAACTGTGAAGCCGCAACGGAAATCGCCCGCCAATTACGCCTACGTAACATTGCTGGCGTAATCATCGTGGACTTTATCGATATGGACTCGCGGCGTGACCAATTGCAGGTTCTGGAACATTTCAACAAAGCGTTGAAAATGGACAAAGCCAGACCCCAAATCGCCCAACTTTCAGAACTGGGATTAGTCGAACTCACTCGTAAGCGCCAGGGTCAAAATATTTACGAATTATTTGGTCGCACTTGTCCAAGCTGCGGTGGTTTAGGACATTTGGTGCATCTTCCTGGTGAACCAGAACCTCAAGTGCAACAAGAGCTAGAGCCTGTTTCTCGCGTTGAAGTCCCAGAAAGCTCTGATCTTCCAGAACCCTTGGATATCCCTGGCTTTAATGAACCGGATGAACTGGAACTCAATCATCCGAGTTATCAAGAAAGGGGAATCACCAATGGCACTAATCGCCGCCGCCGCCGTCGCCGCTTGGATGATGTGATCTCCAAAGATGAACCCATCGCCAAGAGCAATATTCGTCCAATACCCGTGTCTCAACGCTCCTCTGATGTGGGTGAAGACGTAGAGGAGATCAGGCGTGATAGTACCTCAGTTGAACGTCCCATCGCGCCAGACTCCAGCGAACGAGTGGGCAGACCCCAGCTAATTCGCTCGGTGGTAGAAATGGAACCACCGGAAGTTATTCAGGTTGAGATGACCCCGGAGGAACAGGATGTTTATGCTTTGATGGGCATTTCACCGTTAGTGCGCTTAGACCGGGAGATTAGAAATCCCAGATCGGTTATGGTTTCGGTGGTACTTCCTGGAGAAGCTGAATCGGATACTTCCACCAATGACATAGCTGACGTAGCGGACGATTCATGGGAGGATATTTCTAGCCCATCAGAGGAATCTGACTTAGAAGAGGGTTCAGACAAGGTATTGGTTACTTCATCGGGAGTTGCTGTCGATTCAGAATCATCGGCTGAATCAACCTCAGCCAGTGAATCGGAAACGAAGCCATCTTTGATTCGTCGTCGTCGCCGCCGTTCTTCGGCGATGGAAAATGAGTGAATGAGGAATGGAAACGTTGTCAACTACTCACGGTTACTTCGTTGAACCGTGAGCTTGGAAAGGTCAGTTTTCAGTAAAAGTTGTCTACCGCATGAGTCTGATAATGGTACACACGTTTAGTTGTTTTCCTAGACTAAACCTCTGTAAAACCTCTGACTAGGTTGCTCTAAGAAAGGACATCTTTTATCAGATGGCGGTAAGGAACAAGTAACTTTTTGTAAGGATTATATCCTATGCAACGAGTCCCTGTAATTTCACCTGATGGGCGTCCACTAATGCCCACCAAACCTTCAAGAGCTAGGCGATGGCTTAAAGAAGGAATTGCCAGAATCTATCCTAATAACCTGAATGTTTTTGCGATTCAACTCATCAATGAACCGTCTGGGCATAAAACCCAAGATGTAGTCATTGGTATCGACCCTGGCAAACTGTTTAGTGGCGTTGGAGTTCAAAGTTCTCTCTTCACCCTGCTCAAGCTGCATTTAATTCTCCCGTTCCCCAATGTCACAAAAAAGATGACAGCAAGGCGGATACTTCGGAGAGCTAGACGTGGACGACGAATCAACCGCAAACTACCTTATGACCAACGGTGTCATCGCGCCAAACGGTTTGATAATCGAGTAGCTAAAAAGCTGCCTCCGAGTATCAGAGCTAATCGGCAACTAGAGCTGAGAGTGGTTAAGGAAGTTGGCCGATTATTTCCGATCTCTAACATCGTTTACGAATACATCAAAACTCGTGGCGATAAAGGGTTTAGTCCAGCGATGGTAGGGCAACGAGTCATGTTGGAATGGTTGGAGAGAATTGCACCAACAGCTACTCAATTTGGCTGGCAGACCTCTAACTTAAGGCAGTGGCTAAAACTTCCAAAGGATAAGGCTGACAAGTCAAAAGCCGTGGAAGAAACGCACAGTAATGACGGTGTTGCACTAGCCGCTAGTCATTTCATTAAGTGGCGTGAGTGGCATTCCGGTAATGTAAGGGGTGGTAATTGGGAAGGCTCCGCTTGTGTCACGCCAGCATCATTCAAAGTGATAGCCAAACCTAATATTTATAGGCGTCAACTCCACTTCGAGAATCCCGACAGCCACAAGCCTAATTCCAACCAATACCGTAAGCGCAAGGGTGGAACAATTACACCTTTTGGTTTCCGTAGGGGTGACTTTGTTCAAGCCGAGAAAGCGGGACAGATTTACAGAGGTTGGATTGGTGGTTATACCCAAACAGGTAAGTCCAAAAACATCTCAGTCTACAACTATGAATGGAAAAGAATTGGACAATTCAGCCCTAGCAAGGTGAAATTACTTAAGCGTTCATGCAGATTATGCGTGGCTTAGGGGAGATGTGTTGGACGGCTTCGTCCCTAAGCCGTCCCGCTGTCCCTCCCCAGGTGGCTACGCAGAACCTGGGGACTCCCGCGAACACGTTGAGTGTTCCTTTCCGTGATGCAAGAAGCGCCGTTAAGGGCGGAGGCGAGCCACTCTCGTTGGACTATGTATGGATGATAACCTTCACTCAAAACCCGCCCTGACTGAGTCTCAGGTATCCATGACTATGGAGAATTCAGTCAACTATTGCCAACTACCGGAACTATCGGGCGATCGCAAATTGGTTGCCGGAGTGGATGAAGTTGGGTGTGGCGCTTTATTTGGTCCGGTTGTAGCAGCAGCGGTTATTTTACCTGCATCGACTCTGCTCAACTTGGCTGGTTCTGGAATGAAAGATAGTAAACAGTTAACTCGTCTACGACGCCAGAAATTGGCGCAAGCGATTAAAGAGCTGGCTATCGATTGGAGTATTGGTTATGCCACTAGTGCTGAAATCGATCAAATTAATATATTACAAGCCTCTTTGTTGGCAATGAAACGGGCTGTGCTTAAGTTGAAAGTGCAGCCCGATTTATGCCTGATCGATGGGAGACAAGCGTTGGTTGGTTTACCCGTATCCCAAAAGAGTCTAATTAAAGGGGATGAGCGATCACTAGAAATTGCGGCGGCTAGTATTGTGGCGAAAGTCTGGCGTGATGATTTAATTGAGCGTTTAGCGACTAAGTATCCCGATTATGACTTAGCCGCTAATAAGGGATACGGAACTCAACGACATCGTTTAGCCCTCCAACAGTTGGGTCCTTCGCCGCAACATCGCCGTTCCTTTCGTCCTTGTCAATTCAGGGATGGGGGATGAGGGAGATAGGAAGCTGGGGTGCAGGGGAGTGAACTCAAAACTTCCCTAATCCCCCTAAATGGTAGGATTATCGACAGGTGTAAGATGCTGAGAGTTAGACTGATTAAGGGTTTGACGATCCGCGTTAGCCCATTGACTATAATCCAATAGCAGTTGATGCATTAATTTCTGCTTAATCCGTAGTAAAACACTTTTGAGTAATCCATTGCCGGTTTTTTCGATAATGGGTTGAGGTGTCAGAGAAATGGGAAAGGGAATATCTACCCGAACCTTTACATCCGCTCTGCCTTTAAGTTTAGTTTGGCTGTGGTTTGACTCAGGATAGAGTTTCCCATTGACCTGTAGGGTAAAGCGTTGATTAATATAGTCCAATCCAGGAATGTCGCAGTCTACCGATCGTAGTTGAACTGTACCATTAACATCTGTCCAAACTTTGAGGGTGACTCTCGGTTGAAAGGTTAATGACAGAAAATGCAATGGACGCATCTTCAGGCGAAACTGCTCTGGACTCAGTTGCTCGATCAGATTTGGGTCGGCGATCGCCTGTACCAACCGCTGAGGTTGACGTAAATAGTGCTGAATGGGTACAGATTGTTCCGGTACAGTAATTTCTACGGATTGGGATGCAGTAAACTGGCTGGTCATAGGGTGAGAGCAACGTTGGGTTTCGTCTAAGTTTCTTAATGTTAATCTTACTTTAATTAAGCTTTATTTACATAATTGGGCGAAATTTTTTAAGGTTATGGACATGAGCGAGTCTCCTAAATGAGACCACAGCATATAACTTAATCCTTACTCTGATTGTAGAAATTTTGATCGCCAAGCGTTATCTTCCTATAGAAGACTTTAATGACCTCGATCAGTCTAAACGTTTAGTCCTTAGGAAGGAAAACATTAAATCTCATTACGGAGAATAAAAAAACGCATATTATAAGGTAAAGTGTATTTTATGTCAATTTCAATTGCCCATCTAGGACCACCAGGGACTTACGCGGAAGCGGCTGCCTTAGCTTACTGCCGCACCCTTGCCAGTAAATGTGATTCAAAACCCTGGTTATGCCCTTATCCCAGCATTGCCCAAACCTTACACGCGGTTGCCCTTGGGCAAGCTGATTTGGCTGTGGTGCCTGTGGAAAATTCCATTGAAGGCAGTGTAACAATTACGTTGGATACCCTATGGCAACTGGATCAACTGCAAATTCAACAGGCATTGGTTTTGCCGATCCAACATGCCCTGTTGTCACGAGCATCTCGTCTCCAGGCAATCCAAACAGTTTATTCTCATCCTCAAGCCTTAGCCCAATGTCAAGGGTGGCTCCAGAAGTGTCTGCCCTCAGTGCAACTTATACCGACCAACTCAACCACAGAAGCCTTACAGCATTTGGATACCGACTACACAGCCGGCGCGATCTCTTCACAACGGGCGGCGCTGCTTTACCAGTTACCTATCCTGGCGGCGGCGATCAATGATTATCCTGATAACTGTACTCGCTTTTGGATTGTTGGTCAGCAACCATCCTCTGGCGGTAGTCATACCTCCTTAGCTTTTAGCACCCCTGCCAATGTGCCAGGAGCGTTAGTTAAACCCCTGCAAGCCTTTGCCCAGCGAGAGATTAACCTAAGTCGAATTGAGTCTCGCCCAACGAAGCGATCGCTGGGTGAGTATCTTTTCTTTATTGATTTAGAAGCTAATGCTTCTACACCGTTGGTGCAAGAGGCGCTCTCAGAAGCTGCCGCTCATACAGAAATTCTGAAAATATTTGGCAGCTACAGTGTCATACCCATTGACTCAATGGCGCTGATTGAGGAAGAATAGGCTGCCTTTGCCTGTAGAAAACCCACAGCTCACTTTAAAGTGAGAGTTCCGGTCATTGGCTGGCTGAGAACTTATGAGCGGCTACCTGTCTGCTTTCAACCCAAGTCTGTGACCATATTTAGAACGGCTGACCGATGGTTTATCAGCTTTCATTTGGAATATGAACCAGTCAACCGCCCCAAACCCCATCCCGTAGTGGGAGTAGACCTGGGAATAAAAGCACTAGCTGTTCTATCTACCGGGATTGTAGTGGAGGGGGCGAAAAGTTACCGAAAGTACGAGAAAAAACTATCCCATATGCAATGGCTGAACCGCCATAAGCAAATCGGTTCAAGTAACTGGAAGTCTTCCCAAGTCAAGATAGCCCGTTTGCACCGAAAGATAGCTAACATCCGTAAAGATACGTTACACTCTTCTCACGTCCTATTTAGCCCAAAACCACAGCCGAATAGGAATAGAGAATCTGAACGTGTCCGGCATGATGGCTAATCATAAACTGGCGAAAGCTATTCAGGACATGGGATTTGGGGAATTCAAACGCCAACTAGAGTACAAGTGCCAGTTGTACGGGTCAACCTTAATTGTGGTTGATCGATGGTATCCCTCAACCAAAACCTGCTCAAGATGCCACACCGAAAAAGACTCAATGCCCTTATCTGAGCGGGTTTTTCGGTGTGACAACTGCGGGTTGGAAATTGACCGGGATTTCAATGCCTCCATTAATTTGGAGATAGCCGCCAGTTAGGTGGGGAGAGCCTGTGGACTGGTTGAGTGCCGTCACCTCCAGAATGAAGCAGGAAGTAAGCGTCAAGGATGTCCACTTGTGGGTAGCTTTGGGTAAGTCTTATGTAACGGCTAATTAAAGGCATCTTTAAGGACTGTACGGGCTGCCAAATGATTGCGCGTGGAGGTGAGTATTTCAGCTTCGCGTTCCAAACGGGCTGCTGTATCCTGCATTTCTAGCAAAGCTTGTTGTTCCGAAGCGACGCCGTAAAGATTGCCCGCTACCCAATAGGATAGTTCTAAAGGAAGGTCTGGCAAATCTTCAGGCAGCTCGATTTTCTGATCCGTCAGCTTGGCAGAAAGATGGACGACATCTCGCAGCAATTGCTCAACGGATTTGGAGAGTTCTCTTAAGTCTTTTTGGGAGGGTTGATCCTCTATCCATTCCACCAACCCGACGCGATAGGGTTTTTCTCGGACGTATTCTAAAACCCGAAATCGTTGCTGACCCAGGGTTAAGACTTTCATCCGATCATCGGGCAAGGGCAAACGCTGGAAGTGTATAATTTCAGCGCAGCAGCCAACGGCGGCGGGTTGACCTTGCACCGGGTCCCACATTAATCCCCCAAACCGCCGATCGCTCTCCAAAATCGTGTTCATCAGGATACGATAGCGAAATTCAAAGATATGTAGGGGTAGGGGTCGTCCCGGAAATAGAACCACTTCTGGCAGTGGAAACAAAGGAAGTTCTCTAACAGCAATTGAGGAAGAGGATGCCATTGTGCCTTGGGGAAAAGGGTAACTGCGCTTCTTTACCTACTTTAACGGATTTTTTGGGGACAAGAAGCAAGCATTGGAGCAGAGGAGCTTCAGAAGCTCCAGGAACAAGGGAGATTTTAGGTCTGCCAAGCTACGCTAACGCAGGTTTCCAAATCCTTACGCTTTATACTTTCGCTCTTTTCCCCTCCGCGTGATCCTACCCTCCTACCCTATAGTTTCACTTCAATATCCACACCAGCAGGTAAATCAAGTTTCATCAGGGCGTCAATTGTTTTGGACGACGGTTGATAAATGTCAATCAGACGTCGGTGAGTACGTGTTTCAAAATGTTCCCGTGAATCTTTATCAACGTGGGGCGATCGCAAGACACAATAAATACGACGTTTGGTCGGTAAGGGAATTGGACCGACGGCGGCAGCATTGGTGCGATTTGCTGTATCCACAATCTTCTCGCAAGAAGTGTCCAGCAATCGCCGATCAAATGCTTTAAGGCGAATCCGAATTTTTTGCTGCTGAATCGTTGCCATTTTTTTTGAGTTGTCTAGGTTCTGAAATAATTAAGAATTTTGATGAGGGTGTAGGGGCAGGTTTAGGGATTAATATGGATTGGTTTTCCCAAAGCCTCAGTTGCCAAACCAGCCCTGACTTTGAGTGCGATAGTTTCCACCTTTCGGACTTCCAAAACAGATAGTAAGGAGCAGAGAAGCTGATGCAGTTCTCTGCTCCTACTCTTTTGAGCCAGAACAGTGCTACTTGAGGATCTTGGAGACAACACCTGCACCGATGGTGCGACCGCCTTCGCGAATGGCGAAGCGCATTCCTTGTTCAATCGCGATCGGGTTAATTAGCTCCACGGTCATTTTTACTCGGTCTCCCGGCATGACCATTTCCACATTGCTACCATCATCAGCGGTGTAGGAACTGATTGTTCCCGTCACATCGGTGGTACGAACATAGAACTGGGGGCGGTAGCCGGAAAAGAATGGAGTATGACGACCTCCTTCTTCTTTTTTGAGTACATAGACTTCCGACTCGAACTGAGTATGAGGAGTGATCGAACCGGGCTTGGCAATTACCATTCCCCGCTCAATATCTTTCTTCTCAACACCTCGGAGTAGAATTCCGGCATTGTCACCCGCCATCCCTTCATCGAGACTCTTTTTAAACATCTCAATGCCGGTGACGGTTTTCTTGACCGTATCTCGGAGTCCAACTAACTCAACTTCGTCACCAATCTTGACTTTACCCCGCTCGATCCGACCCGTAGCTACTGTCCCCCGACCGGTAATGGTGAAGACGTCTTCGACTGCCATCAGGAAGGGCTTATCTACATCCCGCTCTGGGGTAGGAATGTAAGCATCGACCTCGTCCATTAACGCGTAGATCTGATCAACCCACTCATCGTCACCCTTCTTAAGGCTTGGGTTAGCTGTGAGAGAGTCGAGTGCCTTTAAAGCCGAACCTGCCACGATGGGAATATTATCCCCATCGAATTCATAATCACTGAGGAGTTCGCGGACTTCAAGTTCCACCAATTCCAGTAGTTCTTCGTCATCCACCATGTCTTTCTTGTTCAAAAAGACCACCAAGTTGGGGACGCCTACCTGCTTGGCAAGGAGAATGTGTTCCCGAGTTTGGGGCATTGGACCGTCAGCGGCTGAAACCACCAAGATGGCGCCATCCATTTGAGCCGCACCCGTGATCATGTTTTTCACATAATCGGCGTGACCCGGGCAATCAACGTGAGCATAGTGGCGATTTGCCGTTTCATACTCAACGTGAGCCGTGTTAATGGTAATCCCCCGCGCCTTTTCCTCTGGCGCCGCATCAATCTCTTCGTACTTCTTGGCGGTTGCTTGACCTGATGCAGCCAGAGTCATGGTAATGGCAGCCGTCAGCGTTGTTTTGCCGTGGTCTACGTGACCAATTGTGCCAATGTTGACGTGGGGTTTAGTCCTTTCAAACTTTGCGCGTGCCATGAATTACGTTTTCCTTTTCTTAGTTATGCGTTCCCTTTGCTCTTAGCAATGATAGCTTCAGCCACGTTACGAGGCACTTCATCGTAGTTGCTAAACTCCATTGAGAAGATACCTCGACCTTGGGTCTTAGACCGGATATCCGTAGCATAACCAAACATCTCGGCTAATGGAACTTTAGCAGAAACTTTAGCAATGCCTTCTTCGGTACCCATTCCTTCAATTTGACCACGGCGGGAGTTGAGATCGCCCATGACATCTCCGAGAAAGTCTTCAGGCACTTCAACTTCCACTTTCATCATAGGCTCTAGTAGCACGGGTGAAGCCTTCAGCACCGCTTGTCGAATTGCCATTGAACCGGCAATTTTGAATGCCATTTCCGAAGAATCAACATCGTGGTAAGAGCCATCAACTAATGTGGCTTTGACATCAATGAGAGGATACCCAGCCAGGATACCCGATTCGCAGGCTTCTTTCATACCCTGCTCAGCCGGGGAAATAAATTCCTTCGGTACGGAACCACCAACAATCTTGGAGACAAATTCAAACCCACTACCGGATTCACCTGGCTCCAATTCAATGACAACATGACCGTACTGGCCTTTACCGCCACTTTGACGGATAAACTTGCCTTCCGCTTGCACGGATTTACGAATTGTTTCCCGGTAAGCCACCTGAGGGGCACCCACATTGGCTTCAACTTTGAACTCCCGCAGCATCCGATCCACCAGAATTTCCAGGTGGAGTTCACCCATTCCCGCTATCACGGTTTGATTGGTTTCTTGATCGATACTCACCCGGAATGTCGGATCTTCTTCCGATAAGGCTTGGAGGGCTTTGGAAAGCTTCTCCATATCCTGTTTTGTTTTGGGTTCTACGGCTACCGAAATCACCGGCTCTGGAATATAAAGCGATTCCAAAATAATTGGCGATTCTTCACCACAAATTGTATCACCCGTTGTCGTTTGCTTGAGACCAATCGCCGCACCGAGATCGCCAGCCCGTAGCTCATCGACCTCAATCCGTTCGTTGGATTTCAAAATAATCAGACGGGATATACGTTCCTTCTGATCTTTGGTGGAGTTGAGAATATAGCTGCCTTTTTGCAGAACTCCCGAATAGACCCGCATGAAGGTTAAACGACCATAAGGGTCTGACATGATCTTAAATGCCAGCGCCGCTAGGGGAGCTTCATCGTCTGCAGGTCTGGTTTCAGGTGTACCATCGGGCAATAGTCCCTGAATTGCCGGAACTTCCGGGGGAGATGGTAGATAGTCCACCACTCCATCTAGGAGTAGTTGTACTCCTCTATTTTTGAAGGCTGAACCACACAGCACCGGGACAATTGTTCCCGCAATTGTACCTTTACGCAAAGCAGACCGAATTTCGTCTTCGGTGAGTTCTTCTTCCGCCAGATACTTTTCTAAAAGCGCTTCATCTGTCTCGGCTACGGCTTCGATGAGCTTGACTCGGTATTCAAGAGCTAGCTCTTGAACATCTTCCGGAATTTCTGTGTCTTGCATATCCGTACCCAGGTCATTGCTATAAATCCGGGCACGCATTTGGACAAGATCGACAATACCGTGGAAATCATTTTCACTGCCGATGGGAATTTGGATCGCAACTGCATTGGTACGCAGGCGATCGCGGAGTTGCTCGTATACTTTGAAGAAGTTAGCACCCGTGCGATCCATCTTGTTGACAAAGGCAATCCTCGGTACCCGGTAGCGATCCGCTTGTCGCCACACAGTTTCCGATTGGGGCTGGACACCTCCCACTGAGCAGAACACAGCAATCACACCATCCAAAACCCGCATCGAACGCTCAACTTCAATCGTGAAGTCTACGTGACCCGGTGTATCAATGATGTTAATCCGGTGATCCAGCCAGTTTGTGCTGATGGCCGCAGCAGTAATTGTAATTCCCCGTTCCCGCTCTTGCTCCATCCAGTCGGTCACGGCTGTCCCTTCATGGA
Source organism: Coleofasciculus sp. (assembly GCF_046565525.1). Taxonomy (NCBI): domain Bacteria; kingdom Bacillati; phylum Cyanobacteriota; class Cyanophyceae; order Coleofasciculales; family Coleofasciculaceae; genus Coleofasciculus; species Coleofasciculus sp. The sequence continues at coordinate 36,251 of NZ_JBKHUP010000010.1, forward strand.
CTTCGCCTATCTTATGAACGATTCCTGAGTAAAACAGAATCCGTTCGGTTGTTGTTGTCTTGCCCGCATCAATGTGGGCTGCAATCCCGATATTGCGTATTTTCTCAAGCGGGATGGTACGTGCCACAGCTACCTCCTTCGTCGCCGCAAGTTTCCACGTTGCTATCTCTTTACAATTCTATACTTTGTTTAACTTTTTAGGGATTTGTTGTTTGTCCTTTGTCCTATTCGCTCCTCAAAAAGCCAGCCAGCTAGGTTATTGGTTATTCCTCACGGAACCCCCCGAATCAATCTTTAGCCTTCGCGAGTGCTGTCATTCATCGGTCTAACTGAGTTAGTAGCGATAATGGGCAAACGCTTTATTCGCATCTGCCATCCGATGGGTTTCTTCCCGTTTACGAATGGCATTCCCGGTTTCATTTGCCGCATCCATCAGCTCATTTGCCAATTTACTCGACATACTTTTCCCTGAGCGACTTCGGGAAAACTGAATCAGCCAGCGCATAGCTAATGTTGTTCCGCGTTCTGAGCGGACTTCCATGGGAACTTGATACGTTGCCCCTCCAACCCGACGGGCTTTCACTTCTACTAACGGGGTGACATTCCGTATCGCTTTTTCAAATACCTCTAGAGGTTCGTTACCTGTGCGTTCTTCAATCATTTTGAAGGCGTCATAGATAATTCCAGATGCCAGAGATTTTTTTCCATGACGCATAATCCGGCGCACGATCATACTAACCAAACGGCTGTTATAAACCGGGTCAGGGGGGACAGGGCGCTTTTTAACAACTGTACGACGAGACATAGTAAGCCTTTACAAAATACATAATCCGTTGGCAAATTTAACAAATTATCCGGGAATTGATTTTCTTTTCCCCAGGTTTAAGGGTTGCTTGGAAAAATCCAGAAAAACCCAGCCAGAAAAACCTAGCCACATCATCTACCATTTTCCAGGGCAGCTTACCCAACCTAAACCGCTATGGGCAAGTTGAACCAGGTGTGGGCAGACTTTAAAAAGCTCTATTTGCTTACTTTAGGACGCTTGGTTCCGTACTTGGAACGACCCTGCTTGCGATCTTTCACACCTGCCGTATCTAGGGTTCCCCGAATAATATGATATCGAACCCCGGGTAAATCTTTAACCCGTCCTCCTCTAATCATCACGACCGAGTGTTCTTGAAGGTTATGACCAATTCCAGGAATATACGCCGTCACTTCAAAACCTGATGTCAGGCGTACCCTTGCCACTTTCCGCAGGGCTGAGTTCGGTTTTTTGGGGGTTGTCGTGTAGACTCGGGTGCAAACACCCCGCCTTTGTGGACATTGTTTCAGTGCAGGCGATTTGGTTTTCGCCTTGATTTTGGCGCGTTCGCTACGAATGAGCTGCTGGATAGTGGGCATGAGTTACGGCGCGTAAAATTCCTTAATTGTTTGAACGTATTGACAAATTCTGATTGTACTGACTTTTGGGCAACAATGTCAATGTTTTTGTCCTTTGTCCTTGGTCATTCGTCATTTGCTACTCCTTACACCTAGGAGCATTGATCACGCCTTGACTTTTCACGGGAAGTCTAGAAACTATTGTAGAGACGCGCTTTTGAAGCGTCTGGGCGGGTTTAGTTAAATCGGGTTGCAACCGAAAAGATAGTGGTGAAACCCGCCCCTACACAATTCATACTCACGTAGCGCCATATACCGTGAAAAGTTAGATCACGCCTTGACTCGAAACGAGTTTCCGCAGCCACAGGTTTCAATGGCATTGGGGTTATAAAAGCGAAACCCACCACCCATGAGATCTTCTGAATAATCCAAGGTTAGGTTGGTTAAATACTTGATGCTCACTTCATCCACGACCACAGTGATACCTTGAGTGTCATAGACGCGATCGCTCGCTCTGACGGCATCATCAAACTCCAGAGTATAGTATAAATCAGCACACCCCCCTGGCTTCGCGCCTAAGCGTAATCGAGCTTGCTGTTGCTGGCGCTTGGTCTTGAGGCGTCTTATTTCATTGGTCGCCGCTTGACTCAGTGTAATCATCGGTTTTGTCCTGGCTTAGAAATCGTCGTCACTTGGGGCAAAAAAAATTTCCTCCCTTAGTATTAGGGAGGAGTTCATTTAGCGTCAAGCTAGTACAGCACAGTGTAATTAATCACCAATTTACCAAGCTAAACCGATATTAACCTTCGACTTCCCTGGAAGCCGTACTAGCTACTTCGGACAACCCCACCTATTCTGTGTCACACTCGTTGCGGGCATAGTCATCTTCATAGCGAATAATGTCATCTTCGCCAAGGTACTCGCCATTCTGCACTTCTATTAATACCAGCGGAATAACACCTGGATTTTCTAGGCGATGAGCATGTCCTTGAGGCACATAACTGGACTGATTTTGATGAATCAATAATTCCTTATCTCCGCAAATAACCTTTGCCATGCCGCTGACAACAATCCAGTGTTCACTACGATGGTAGTGCATTTGCAGGCTGAGGCGATGACCGGGCTTCACCTCAATGCGCTTAATCTTGTATCCTCGCCCCTCTTCCAGAACAGTAAATGAACCCCAAGGTCTTAGTTCTGTAGCGGCAGCGCCTTCGGCAGTCAACGATCTGGGCAGGGTAATCGCCGAATCTTGAGGAACTGCTTGCTGAACCATAGTATTTCTCCTGAAAATAGTTACGGTATTAATTGTGATCAAAAGGTTAAATCGGGTATTTAGCTATTGCCCGGTTATCAACAACACAAAAGCCAACTACAGTTAAGATTAGCAAATTCATCTTAGATTTTGCACCCATTAGGGGATAGATACGTCAAATTGTAGAAAGTCTTCACATTGAGAGACTTGAGCTTTATCGAAACTTTAGATAAAAGCTCGGGCAGATAAAGAAGAAGATGTTAAAGGTTAGAGCTAGCTTAGTGTTCGTCATTTGTAAGGATTTGAGAAATTTTTACATAACTTAACAGGGTTCAGTTGATTTCCAGCAACCTACTTAGGGGAAATTGGGTCGAAAGAGTCCCAAAGCATTGTGAACCCGGGCGGCTGTGTAAGGAGAACGATCCAGAAGATGACCCCCTAAATACAGTCCAGTGGAACTTCCACCATCGAGATTCAGTGCATCAACGGCTCCGAGTTGCTGCATCAACTGTGCTGTTTCGGTTAAGTTGGGACCTCTACCACCGAGGCGATTGTGCATGGCGGCAATAATTAGTGTGCCATTTGCCGTGATCCCGATCGCACTCCGAATAGCTGCTTGTTGAGCAAAGGCATCACTAAACTTTTCAGCTTGGGCATCTAGCACAATTTGGCGATTTTGCAGTAACAACGGACCAGCACCGAGGATATGAGGATAATTATTAAACTCAATCGGCACGGTTTTCTGTTCAATCTGAACTTGTGTGCCAATCGTGAGAGTACTTACCGCAACTTTTGGATCACTGCCTCTGTCTATGAGAAGATAGCCATTAACTGGAATAGTAAACGACTCCTTACCCGCTAAACCTCCCGGTAATTGAGCCGTAATCTGGTTATTTTGCACAACCGAGATCACTTCATTATCGGTTAACGGGGTGTAGATTGCGCCCCATTCTGGAGTATAGCGAGATCTCCCGGCTTGCACATAAGCGCTATTCAAGAACAGAATCGGAAAACGTTCTCCCTTGGCGGTGATTAAGGTTTCCTGAAGGCTGAGACGTCCAAATTTGAATTGATGCTGATCCGTCCACGCGATCGCACCTCGGTTGAGAATGGGTCCAGAATACCAGCGTCCATCGCGGCGGATGGCACCTAAGGGCAGTTGATTATTGCGGTTAAAAAAGCCACCATTGATGGCGGCTGAGGCTTGCCACAACTGGGCGGTTTGGATCAGGGGGGCGGTTCCCATTTGAGTTGTGGGATTACTCCAAATCGGCTTCAGGTTGACTTGGGGATTTTTGGGATCAACCTCTAGCCACACTAAAGGAAATCGAGTATCACCCAGGGTCACAGTCCGCTGACGCCACCAGATACCCGGCGCCCACAGAATATCTTTTTCCACCATGGCATCCGGTCGAAGTTCGATGACTAAGCGATTGGGATTAGGTAAGCTAAAGACGTGTAACCGTAGACCATCTGGAATCGAAACGCCGATAGTGGTTTGGGTTTGATTCGTTTCAACGCGGATAATCGGTTGATTCTCCGGCGCTGCATTGTTTTTCTCATCCCCCTCAATTGGGGACGTTTTAAGTGTTGAGTGTGTAGGGGCGGGTTTTACTACTATCATTTCTTGCTTCACCCGGATGTGACTAAACCCGCCCTGACTAAGTTTTGAGTTTTGAGTTTTGAGTGTTGAGTGATTTCCCTCATCTTCCTCATTTTCCACAGGCGGAGGCGGGGTAAACTGTTCAATTACAGACGGATTCGCGATCGCTTCTAATATAATCACCCCTTCACCGGGGCTTCTGCTCACTTGCCAAGGTGTGGGATGATCTAAATCAAGAATCATCCTAAACCCCCACGGGTGTGCCTCTTCCCGGATACTGTCTAATCGTGCGGGTGCAGACGTTAGCGCTAATGTATCTCCTTGGGCTTGAAATTGCCATCCCACCTGTTGGGCAAACTCTGTAATATCTAAATAGCGATAAGCATCACGATGGTGAGCCACCAGAACCAGAGGCGTACTCAGGGGATTAGAGAACCACTGCACAGGTTGTCGCGTCCAATTGCGGGTACTCAACAATTCCAGTCCGAAGAGTTGTTGGATTCCCACATCAGTGATACCCGTGCGTATGACTCCCCCAACTTGCCACTGTTTCCAGGCAAGGGGTACGATACGACCATTTAAGGAGAGTTTTGTCCCCCCGCCAACGACTTGAGTCGGGGTTTGAGCGAAAGTTTGCGTCTGAGGTGAGGGAGAAGCTGAGGGAGTCACGGCTTCAGCTTCTACCCATTCGCGATCGAGTTCAAGGGTTGACTGAACGACTAAACGTTGCAGAATTTCCCCCATGGTTAGACTCTCTATTACTAGGGATTCCGCACAACTAACACGTTTAGCGGTTAAACCTAGGCATGAAGTGCAAATTGCTAAGAGTCCTATCACAATTTTGGCTTTATTCCGTGAGAATCCCTTGGTCATAATCTTGGCTTTGGCGTGAAATGAATTGACGTTTAAACGTACAGATAAACTAATTCCTGTATTGTATGTATATTATGAAAATTAGTTCGATAATTAAAGCTAAATTCTACATAATCTGTTTTGCTGTTGACAGCCATCTCGGCTCAAAGGTTCCCTGGGAATTTGCTTGTAAGTTAAAATAGTCAGTTCAAATAAAGGGTAGATGGCAGACCTGTCCAGTTTTGAGTTGATTTATAATCGAAAAAAACGGGAGACTCAAATGACTTTAGCCACGATCGCAACACCCAAAAAGGAATCCCCCCTTTTGTTTGAGGGAATGACCTGGAGAGAGTTCAAAGCCGTTGAGCAATTGTTAGACCGCCCAGGATATCGACTTTCTTTTTTAGATGGAGTTTTGGAGATACGACGAATGCCTGGAGAACCTCATGAAACTGTTAAGGAAAGAATTGGTGCATTGTTGGAGCTTTATCTGTTGATGGCAGGATTTGATTTTACTCCAACTGGCTCGATGACGTTGGAAAGTGAAGGAGTCGCCGTCAAGCGAGAAGCCGATAAATCCTATAAACTGGCTCCTGGTCGAACTCATCCCGATCTGGCGATTGAGGTGGTGTTTACCAGTGGCGGTATCAACAAGTTGGAGATCTATAAGCGGCTGAAGATCAAGGAAGTGTGGTTTTGGGAAGATGGGGTGTTGGAGCTTTATCACCTGCGAGGAGAGGGGAAGACACTTGACTATGAACAGATTAAGAGTAGTGAGGAAGTGAAAGGGATTGATCTAGATTTGTTATTACGTTGCATCAATATGGTGAATCATGTAGATGCTATTAAAACATTTCAAAAGGCGCTGCAAAATTAAGGTTTTATGGTATATTGTTATCGTGGGAAAATGTGTGCGCCTGTAGCTATATAATTCGCGATCGCACAGGTTGAATCAGTCGCATCGGCTACAGGAAAGTGTTGCAGGATTTTAGCGATCGCGTGAGACCATGAAGCGGGCAAGCACAACAGGTTTAAACAGAACCCAAGCCCGATCGCATAGAGATACATTACCTTTTGCTGGGCTAAATTTCTTGGTAACAGGCTTCCCCGAGAGTGGATGAATTACTCTACATTGATCAATTGATCAATGTCCTTAAATCAGGGAAAAATGTTATGATTTAAGTATCTTCATTAAATTCGTACCATTTAAATCAAAAATGTCAAAGGAAAATATAGCCACTGTTTTTTGGGTAAAATTGGAAGCGAGTTGCGCGATCGCACCCATGAAGCTCCCGAATTTCCTACTGTCGTGAGAGAAGAATAGGAATTCCCCTCCTCCCCCGCTCTTTTTCACCACAAGAACTTATTCAGCAAGCCCTACTTAGTATTGACATCCCCAATTATCATCTTTTCGTCTGTTGGGGGTTCATCGTGCGTGCTATGCTAAAAATTACCTCTACCCTACTTATTATAAACCTGTAATAAGTGCAGCCCAGGCGCGATCGCAAGTCAAAACTCGAAACTCGAACCCCCAATCGCAAAGATTACGCCTCAACTGCACGTCTCAACTGCTAGGATGGGAAGCAATACGCTAGACTAAGGTTTACGTCATACCGATGTTCCCCACCCATCTAGATGGTTGTTGTTTTAAGCCATTTGGATCACTTGGCTAATATCCTAAATCATGCCATTGGGGATTGCCATAGCCAAGTATTTTCGATAAGATTAGTCTCCCCATCGAAAGAGCTTCATTTTAGAACCAAAGTTGCTGACCCTTCTGGGTCTGCAGTTTAGTGGCTGATGCTACTCCGTCTGCCAACCGTATATATAAAAATATTAGGACAACCACGCCAACTGGACACGAGATGACTCACACAATGATCACTAGAGAGCGAATTAACGTCAATTATTTCTGTATTTTTCAGTTTTTCAATGGAACTGGCGATGACGTAGCCGACTTGGATAGAACTGAGATTTTGCCGCATTGGTAATCAATGTCTAGTTACCGTAAGGTGGGCGAGAACAACTAACGATAAGACAAGGGTTTCAAGGTTTATACCCCTTGCCCCCCTTACCTCTAATGACGAATGACCAATAACGAATGACCAATAACACCAGGAACTATATTATGACAAACAGGAGCATCAACCTAAATCAACAGCATCAATCTTGGAATCGAGACGATGTAGCCTATCCAGGACAACGATGGTTAGTTGAAGAACGGGATGCTTGCGGCGTTGGCTTTATCGCCTCAGTCGCAGGTGTCGCTAGCCATGAACTGATTGAACAGGCACTTTCTGCTTTAACCTGTTTAGAACATCGCGGCGGCTGTAGCGCTGACCGAGATTCGGGTGACGGCGCTGGCTTAATGACGGCTATTCCTTGGGGTTTGTTTAACCCTTGGTTTGAGGAACAAGGAATCACCATGCCACCAACAGAACAGTTGGCGGTGGGTATGGTATTTTTACCCCAAGATGGGACATTGGCGACTAAAGTGCGGGAAATTGTTGCCGGAGTCTTTAAACAAAACGGTTTTACTGTATTGGGTTGGCGTGTCGTTCCCCTAAACGAGTCGGTTGTTGGACCCCAAGCCCTAGACAATCAACCGCACATTGAGCAAATTATTGTTAGCTGCCCCAATCAGCCTGGGGATGATCGGGAACGTCTCCTTTATAAAACCCGCCGTCGCATTGGCAATGCTTTAGAAGCGGATGGCACCCTCCATTGGTCCGATGATTTATATATTTGCTCCCTATCGAGTCGCACAATTGTCTATAAAGGCATGGTGCGTTCGGCGGTACTGGGTGAATTTTATCTGGACTTAAAACATCCTGAATTTCAAAGCCCCTTTGCTGTTTATCATCGCCGTTTTAGTACCAATACTCTACCCAAATGGCCCCTAGCGCAACCGATGCGGTTATTGGGACATAATGGTGAAATTAATACCCTGCTGGGTAATATTAACTGGATGAAGGCAAGGGAGGCGGATTTATCGCATCCGGTATGGGGGAATGAAATCGAAGATCTCAAGCCCACCGTTGATCCGGATAATAGTGACTCAGCTACTCTAGATAATATAGTTGAGTTACTCGTGCGATCGCGTCGCTCTCCTTTGGAAGCCTTGATGATCATGGTTCCCGAAGCCTACAAAAATCAACCCGATTTGCAGGATCATCCAGAAATTGTTGATTTTTACGAATACTACAGTGGCATTCAAGAACCTTGGGATGGTCCTGCGCTGTTAGTCTTTAGTGATGGTCAAGTGGTTGGTGCAACCCTAGACCGCAATGGACTGCGACCTGCCCGTTATAGTATTACTCGGAATGGTTATGTCGTCGTCGCCTCAGAAGCTGGAGTCGTAGACTTACCCGAAGCGGAAATCGTGGAAAAGGGTAGACTAGGACCTGGACAGATGATTGCTGTGGATTTAGCCAACCACGAAATTCTCAAAAACTGGGAGATCAAACAGCGAGTTGCCCAACGCTTACCCTACGGAGACTGGCTAAAACAGCATCGTCAGGTTTTATCCTCTCAACCTTTTACGGATAATCCCCAACTAGACGCCCAGACGTTACTACAGCAGCAAACCGCCTTTGGTTATACGGCTGAGGATTTGGATATGATCCTGGAACCGATGACCACTCAAGGGAAAGAAGCCACGTTTTGTATGGGGGATGATACTCCCTTAGCCATCCTCTCCGATAAGCCACGTTTGCTTTATGACTATTTTAAACAGCGCTTTGCCCAGGTAACCAATCCACCGATTGACCCCTTGCGGGAAAGCCTGGTTATGTCCTTGAGTATAGAACTGGGTCAACGGGGTAATCTGCTAGATGCCAAACCAGAGTATGCCCAACTGCTGAAACTGAAAACCCCTGTGCTGAATGAAGTGGAGTTAAATGCGGTAAAAACCTCTGGATTTGCCACCACAGAACTCTCAACTTTATTTGAAATTAGCGCAAGTCCGGATGGGCTAAAAAATGCCATTGACCAATTGTGTGACCAAGCTGATCAAGCCGTGAAATCTGGCTCAAAAGTCCTGCTTTTGAGCGATAAAATTGGCGGGGGTGTGGGTGAAACAACCAGTTATATTCCCCCGTTATTAGCAGTCGGGGCGGTTCACCATCATCTGATTCGCGAAGGGTTGCGGATGAAAGCATCCCTAATTGTGGAAACGGCACAATGTTGGAGTACTCATCATTTTGCTTGTTTAATTGGTTATGGAGCTTCAGCAATTCATCCCTATTTGGCATTGGAATCTGTGCGTCAGTGGTGGTCTAATCCCAAGACGCAGAAACTGATGGATCGGGGTAAAATTGAGCCCTTAACGATTGAAGAGGCACAGAAAAATTACCGTAAGGCGGTGGAAGCGGGTTTATTGAAAATCCTCTCTAAAATGGGGATTTCTTTACTGTCGTCTTACCAAGGGGCGCAGATTTTTGAAGCCATAGGAATTGGTGCAGAGGTATTAGATTTAGCCTTTCGCGGTACAACCTCCCGCTTGGGTGGTTTGAATTTGGCAGAATTGGCACAGGAAGTGATGGCTTTCCATCAACGGGCGTTCCCCGATTTGACGGGTAAGAAACTGGAAAATTTTGGCTTTATCCAGTATCGTCCCGGTGGGGAATATCACATGAATAGCCCGGAGATGGCAAAGGCGCTGCATAAAGCCGTGGCGTCTTTTAAGGGTCAAGGTTCCTCGGTCAAAAACTCAAACGGCAAAACCGACAACGAACAGACAGCCTATGACCACTATGAGGTCTATAAAAAATACCTCAAAGAGCGCCCAGTCACGGCGTTACGGGATTTGTTAGACTTCAGGAGCGATCGCGCCCCCATCCCGATCGAGGAGGTAGAACCTGTCGCTGAGATTGTCCAGCGCTTCTGTACCGGTGCGATGTCCTTGGGTTCCCTGTCGCGGGAAGCACATGAAACCTTGGCAATTGCCATGAATCGGATTGGCGGGAAGTCAAATTCCGGTGAAGGTGGGGAAGACCCAGTTCGGTTTAAAATCCTGGATGATGTGGATGATCAAGGAAATTCGCCCACATTGCCTCATCTTAAAGGGCTGCGAAATGGGGATACAGCGAGTTCTGCGACCAAACAGGTAGCCTCAGGGCGCTTTGGTGTAACGCCAGAGTACCTGATGAGTGGCAAACAATTGGAAATTAAAATGGCTCAGGGTGCGAAACCCGGAGAAGGGGGACAGTTACCAGGGAAAAAGGTGAGTCCTTATATTGCTATGCTGCGGCGCTCTAAAGCTGGTGTACCGCTGATTTCACCACCCCCCCACCACGATATCTATTCGATTGAAGACCTCGCCCAACTGATTTTTGACCTGCATCAAATTAATCCAGAGGCGAAGGTGTCGGTAAAATTGGTAGCAGAAATTGGCATTGGTACGATCGCAGCGGGTGTGGCTAAGGCAAATGCTGATGTGATCCAAATTTCGGGTCATGATGGTGGAACCGGCGCATCCCCCTTAAGTTCGATTAAACATGCGGGTGTTCCTTGGGAATTGGGTGTCACTGAGGTACATCGAGCGCTGATGAGGAATCAATTGCGCGATCGCGTGATTTTACGGGCAGATGGCGGCTTCAAAACCGGCTGGGATGTAGTCATGGCGGCGTTAATGGGCGCGGAAGAATATGGCTTTGGTTCTGTGGCGATGATTGCTGAAGGCTGTATCATGGCGCGAATTTGTCACACGAATAACTGTCCGGTTGGGGTGGCGACACAGCAGGATCATTTGCGGAAGCGGTTTATCGGGATACCAGATCATGTGGTCAACTTCTTCTACTTTGTTGCCGAAGAAGTGCGATCGCTCCTGGCACGGTTAGGGTATCGTAAGTTAGACGAGGTAATCGGTCGGGCGGATTTATTGCAGCAACGAGAGGATGTGGCGTTAACTAAGACGTCCACCGTATCGGTGAAATGCTTAACTGATTTACCCGATACGCGCACAGATCGTTCCTTCCTCAACCATGAGGCGGTGCATAGTAATGGATCGGTTCTCGATGATCAGCTATTGGCTAATCCAGAGATTCAAGCCTGCATCGCCAACCAAGGTACAATCACCAAAGACGTAGCGGTGTTGAATACCGATCGCAGTGTCGGGACACGTCTAGCGGGCGCGATCGCGAAAAAATACGGCAATAATGGCTTTGAAGGGCAAATTACCCTCAACTTCAAAGGCGCAGCCGGACAAAGCTTTGGTGCCTTTAATTTACCTGGAATCACCCTACGCCTAGTTGGGGAAGCCAATGATTATGTGGGTAAAGGGATGCATGGGGGTGAAATTATTATCACGCCTCCCACTGATGCAACCTACAACCCAGCAGAAAACGTGATTGTGGGCAATACCTGCCTCTACGGTGCCACAGGCGGTACTTTATTTGCCAATGGCTGGGCGGGTGAACGATTCGGCGTCCGCAATTCTAAAGGTCAAGCCGTGATTGAAGGCGCTGGCGATCACTGCTGTGAATACATGACAGGTGGTGTGATTGTGGTTTTAGGTCGTGTCGGGCGCAATGTCGGTGCGGGGATGACTGGAGGTTTAGCCTACTTCTTGGATGAAAATGGTCAATTCCCGGCAAAAGTCAACCCCGAAATTGTGAAGATGCAACGGGTAACCACATCGGCTGGGGAACAGCAGCTAAAAGCCCTGATTCAAGCCCATGTTGACCGCACCGGAAGTGCTAAAGCCAAGACAATTCTGGCAAATTGGTCGGACTTCTTACCGAAATTCTGGCAAGTGGTGCCACCCTCGGAGGAAGATACCCCAGAAGCCAATCCCGATGCGGTGGCACAACGGGAGTTAAGTCCAGTTCAATAAAACCTCGTAGAGACGTTGCATGCAACGTCTCTACAGTTCCCGAATGCTAGAACCGTTACGTTTTCACTAATCCTTTTTGAATCGCCAGAACAGCGGCTTGGGTGCGATCGCGCACGTCTAATTTTTGTAAAATGGCATGAAAAATCACAAATCTTCAATCCACTTGCTCCGGGTCAATACCCAACTCTCTCAACCGCTGTGCCAACCTTTCTGCCCGTTGTCGTTCAGCTTCTGCTCGTTGTCGTTCAGCTTCTGCCCGTTGTTCAGCGTCTTGGACTCGTTGTTGAGCCTTTTCTAGGCGTCGTTGAATCTCCACATAACTGGCAAATGGGTTCCCATCAGGACGATAAAGCTGCAACTGTTCCCCAGACAAATCAAAGCGAATACCCAGTCGGGGACTCACCCAATTATTCATCTCGTCAATTACATCCAAACGAGACTCAGAACGCAACCAACCACTCAAATCATTTTTATCCGGATCATACAGATAGTATTCCTCAACACCATAGCGATCGTAAAAGACCTGCTTCTTATTCATTTCCGTTAAGGTATTACCAGGAGAGAGAATTTCAAACACTACCTGCGGCGTGGTATTCCCCTCATTCCACTGCTGGTAGGAACCTCTATCGCCCTTGGTAACACCAAAGACAATCATCAAATCAGGGGCTTGACGAATTTTATTATTTCCTTGAACGGGATACCATAACAAATCCCCCGCAACAAACACATTGGCATCATCAGCGAAGAGCCACTCTAAATTGTAGTAGATGATCGTAATCCAGCAAAATTGCTTGGTATTGTCTGCCATCGGTTGACCATCACTTTCCGGGTAAATGACATCTTCTTTTGTCTGATCCTCTAGTCGAAAAACCATAACCCTACTCTCCATTCAAGACTGTCTAAGGCTGCTAGTTGAGAAGCGATCGCTTTATTTTAGACAGTTTGGTATTATTCGTCATTCGTCTTTAACATAAGCAGGCAGTTGAAACCCAAACAGCGCTCCTTTTGGTTTTCGGTTCTCTGCCCAAATTGTACCGCCATGCGCGATCGCTTCTTCATAGCGGCGGTTGCGATCGCTTAGCCAACCTGTCGCGACTAATGCCATCACCGCAATGAATCGATTGGCGACTGTTGCTGGATTGGTTAATTCTACAGTGGGAACCACCAGATTTAAAAGCGTTAGCACAGAGGCTATCAGCGTGGCTTGCAGGGTTGCTGAACGATTTAAGCGGGGGTTCGTGGGGCGAACCCCTGAACTCTTTGGACGCAAGATTGAAAAGCGAGAAATTATTCTGGCGAGTGTGATTTTGCTAGTTCACCCGATTATGATTTTGATTCCTGGTGCGATTAGTATTTCCTTCGCTGATACGGTGGGTTTGCCAGAGGTAGAAACCCTAGCCGGAATTACGAATCCCGGCTTTCACGGCATCTCCCAAGTTATTTACGAATATGCCTCTGCTGCCGCCAATAACGGGTCAGGATTTGAAGGATTAGCTGATGGTACGTTGTGGTGGAATTTGACAGCCAGCATTAGCCTTTTGGCAGGACGCTACATTCCCATTATTGCCCTATTGCTGTTAGCCGACAGTATGTACCGGAAACAGCCTGTACCCGAAACACCAGGTACGCTGCGGACAGATACGGGATTGTTTACCGGTGTAACGGCTGGCGTGATTCTCATCCTTGGCGCCCTCACCTTCTTCCCCGTACTTGCCCTAGGACCAATTGCCGAAGCCGTGGCAGAAGGGCGGGGGAAGGCACAGGCAGATTCCTTGCGTTCCACTCAATCCGATACCGTCGCCCGGAAACTTTTGCCTGATAATACCACCGTAGAGGTGAGTTCCACTGAATTGCATAAAGGTGAAACCATTAAAGTGATTGCCGGTGACATCATTCCCGCCGATGGGGAAGTGATTGAAGGGGTGGCTTCGGTTGATGAATCCGCCATTACTGGAGAATCCGCCCCGGTTCTCAAGGAACCCGGTTCAGATGTGGCAAGTTCTGTGACAGGGGGAACCCGGATTCTATCTGATGAACTGATTATCCGGGTAACGGCAGAGCCGGGTCAAACTGTTAACATAGTGTCTCTAAAATCCAGACTATTAATTGTGAAAAGAGAAATGACAAAGCTCCTCAACTTACCAGGAGTCTTAGTTGAAAAAATCCAAGAGACAGAAGGAGCATTGATTTTATCGGTTAAAGTACAAAAGAAAACAGGTAAATGCCCCCGCTGTGGTCATACTAGCCATCGCCTTCATCAAAACCAAAGGCATTTGGTGAGGAATTTACCTATATGTAACCGAGAAGTAATGCTTTACTTAAATCGTCGAAGATTTAAGTGTGATTATTGTAAAAAACCATTTAGTGAAAGTTTAGATTTTGTCGGATACAAAAAGAACTTCACTCATAGATATGCTCATGCTGTAACCAAACAAGTTATTCATAGTGATGTTATTAATGTAGCTAAAAACAATAAATTAACAACGGAAGACCCAAAAAATAGAACAATCTCTACAGAATTTCTTCCAACGCCGAAACTTACTCGCCTTGCGAGAATTGGCACTGCGGGAAGTGGCTGACAACCTAGAAGCCGTCGCTGAAAAGTCTGCCCTCACCGGCAAATTTTACAGCGTTCACGAACGGGTGTTAGTTTGTGTGTCAACCTATCCTAATTCAGCTCAACTGCTGCGACGGGGGGCACGGTTAGCGACTATCATGCGAGCGCGTTTATATGGATTGTTTGTGGCTCACCCTGAACAGTTTCTCACCAAAGATGAAAGCCTCTATATAGAAATGTGTGAGCATTTTTGTCAGGAATTTGGGGGTGAATTTTTACACGTCACCAGCACCAATATTCCCAAGGCGATCGCGAAAGTAGCACATAACTACCACATTACTCAAGTCGTGGTGGGACAAACTCATAAATCCCGATGGCAGTTAGCGTTACGAGGTTCTCCTGTGAAGCAGTTGCTGCGGTATCTCAAGGATGTTGACTTGCACCTCATTGCCACCTAGACTAATTGGAGTTCCCTACCCCCACCGCTTGCACTTATTCAGCAGTCCTTTGCTGTTTTTCCTGGCAAATCTTCAGCCAGAGGGAACAATCAAGTCTCGTTTTCGCTCATAATTTTAGTATGGAGAGAAAAATATCTCCTTAATCTGTACTGCGATACCATCGACCTTTTGTAGAACAAAGCACTGCCATGGTTCAATACTCCATTAGTGCCACGAACAATCCCAACAAGCCGATCAAACTGTGTATCTGGGAACCTGCTGTGCTGAGTGACTCTCGGGTTCGACCCTTTCAGTTTAAAGCGAATTATACTTGTGAGACTCTACCAGAAGCCATGGAGATTCTCCGACAAGTTGAGGCTCAATCCCAGTCATACGAGGCAGTCGCCTAATCAAACAAAGTGGAATAGAATCGTCGGGTGGGCATGAGAGCATGTCATCTTTGTCGCCATCGTTAGGCTGTTGGGTAACGCTTACGCTCTAACCAACCTACAAGAATTTTGTGCAGAACTGACATGATCCCACAAGAGATGCGATCGCGCCTTTTTTCTGGTATACTTGTAGAGTGGGAAAATGTGTGCGCCTGTATAGAGAACTGTAGAGAGAAAGTCACTTCCGTTCTGTTGGTAGGTGCAGAGAAAAACGTTCAAAGGCTTAGAAGAATAGCACTTCTGACGCGACAGGCAAAGGAACCTTAGAGCGGATTTAGGCACTCACATTCCCGGATGTGCTGCTGTTGAAGATTTGTTGAGCGGTGAGTTGTAACTCAGGGAAGATGGAGGAGACGAGCAAATCATCACTCCGAAATAATTGCTGCCGAACTTGTTGTCAGAAAAAATCAAAACAAGTTTCGAGAGACTGGCAATTCATCTCACGCCTCCCGATCGGGTAGGTGAGGCTTCTTGCCAAATGAGCTAAAATCGCCGCCGATATTCAATAATCGCCCAACTATCTTCCGAAAAATCAGTCCCCCCCCGCAACAGCACATCATCATTCACTCGATAGCGCAGGTTGTACTGGAACGGTTCCCCAGTGGTTAACTCCTTCAACACCGAAACCGAGAAACTTTGCGTGATATCAATCCCCGCCTCAGCCGCAAACCCTAAACTCGAACTCCGCTGTTCATCATCGGGAATAATCGTCGGAAACAGACGAAACTCACTCAACGGTAACGTATCCGCAATAAAATTACCCACCGGTCCCAACACCGCTGAACCCGCCAGATTCGCCAACCCCAACGTACTATCCCCTCGCCCTAAAGTATCCACAAAACCCCCACCCAACAGCGCCACAATTTCGGCTTCGCTGCGTGCCGGTGTACTCGTCAATTCCAACTGATCCTCCAGTCGAGACGCCGGTCCTTCCACCTGGGCGACAACCCGAACTGTTTGCACCGTACCCAACTCAAACTCCGGCACATCCGCAATTTCCGCCGTCTGGGCGGTAGTGGGGAGTCGCCGTTGGGTGGCTTCCGCCACTGATGCAACTAACCGTACATCTAAAAAGGGATTAAGTCCTTGACTGGGAATAAATGTAGCCGTCTGTTCATACCCCCGCGCCAACCGGAATTGAGTCGTAAATAAATTCACCTGACCCCGCCGCAGGCGAATCACGCCGTCGGGTCTCAAATCATCTAAAGTCCCATTCAGCGTTAGTGTCCCTTGGGCAAGGAAATTCAAAATTGGCGCCTTTCTAATCTGAATATCTTCCACCAGGGTAATTTTTAAGTCATTAAACTCGAAAACAATACCCTCCTCCGTGTCACCCCCAGTTCCTACACCAGTTACCGCACCGCCATCTTGCTCAGGTAGTGGTACAGTACCATCAACTAAGTTAATTTCACCACCAATTGTGGGATTCAACGCTGTCCCAGTTAGCACCACCTGACTTTGTTGGATCTGACCTCGATATAAGGCTTTCAGGTTAATTGCCAGTTCCCCAATATTTACCGTGAGTGGATTGGGTTGAGGGATAGGTTCAGAGATGGGTAGGGTTCCTGCTGCGGTAATTTGACCGCCACCATAGTTCGCCGTCAAGCCATTCACATCAACCTGGTCAAAGTTGAACTCAATTTCCCCTGTCACATCAGTCAGGGGTTCGGGTAAGGCTTGCGAGGCGATTGTTGCCCCTTCCACGATGGCAACTCCTGCTGCCCTCACTCCTGTGGGACGCCCTTGTTCTTGGTTAAAGTTGCCTTGAATATCCAAATTAACGCTTCCGGTTCCCCCTCTCCAGACAACTTGCTGGCGGGTGAGGATATTCAATAAAGCTAGCCCCTCGTCTTCCACATTCACACTCAGGCGAAGTTCCTCACTCTCTGGGGCGACGGCTTCTCTTAAGGGTAACTGGTAAGGGATACTCCCCTGAACCACCAATTGAGGTTCACCCTCGTCTGTGGGTATACTTTCGGCTAAGAACCGCAACCGGGCATCACTGTAACTGAAACTCCCCTGCAAGGTTTCAATAGCTTCTTGATTCAGCGTCGCATCGGTTACCGTCACTGCTCCTCTGGCTTGGGGATTCGCTAAATTCCCCGAAAGGGTGGCTGTAGCGTCCAGACTCCCACTAATAGGACCGATCGCAGGCGGTAAATCCACCACGTCTCGGATTAGGGCGATGGGGAAATTTTCGAGACGTAACTGACCCGATTGCGTCTCTCCACCGATAGTCCCAGAAAATGTGGCAAAACTCTCTCCCGATTGTAAGGTTATCGGCAGCAGAGTCAGTACTCCCTCTTGGAAGCTGCCTTGAAGCGTTGCCTGGTTAACCTCATAATCACCCCATTCCCAGTCTTGTCCCTGGAGGTCAAATTTGGCATTAATTCCTGTTGCCAACGAGCCACTAATTCGTACCTCACCACTAAATGTGCCATCTAACTCGTCTAAATCAGGCAGAATCTCCGCTTCTTCCTCCGCCTGTTGCTGCTGTCGCAGCAGGGTTTCAATTTCCGCAAGACGGCGCAGTTGGGTTTGCAGTTTGGCTTGGGGCATTCCCACTTGGGCGATATCCAAGGGTGCGGTGGGGGTGGTGGGTGGTGTTGTGGTCAGGTCGATTAACTGTAAGCCCGCCACCAAGGTTTCCAGTTGTCCCTGTTCAATATCCAGCGTCCCTTGAAATTGAGGTCCCGTGGGCGTTTGGGTAATTCGACCCGATAGGCTATACAGATTTTCCCCTGGTGCCGCTTCCCCTGGCAAACGACTGCCAAAAATTGGACCTGCTAATTCTACTTGGTCTAAAGCCACATCAAAGGTATTCAAATTGATCGCCAGTTCCCCGGAAATGTCACCCACCAAGGGTTGAGTCTGCAGGGCGACAGGAACCGGGGCGATATCTTTAATCAAGGCGATGGGAATACTTTCGGCATTCACCCGTAGCACATCACCCTGGCGTGTCCCGGTAGCGATCGCGTCCCCCCGACGAATATTAAAGGATACGGGGAGATAATCTGATCCTAGGGCTAATTCAATCTGATCGGTCTCACCTTGCAGATTGAGTTCTACGCCTTCTCCGGGTATCACCGTCACAGGACCTGCGAGTTCCTCTTCAAATGCCAAACCACTAACAGCAAAATTCTCAAGTTCGACATTCCCCTGAACAAGCGGATTCGTCAGATTCCCCGCGATAGTACCCGTAAAATCCGCCAATCCCGCCACATTCACATCCGCTGCGGCTGGGGGTAAATACGCCGAGAGTTCGGCTAAATCCAAATTATTTGCTGCCACATCCAGGTTAAAATTTCCTATCGCCCCAATTAAGTGATCCAACTGGGCGGGATTCACCCCAATAAAACCACTGGCAGACAGTCCCTCAGCGGTTAACTGTTGCAGGTCTATCCCTTGACCTGTCCAGCGAAATGTGGTACTTAGGGGACGGTCAATCAGAGCAAGTCCTTGACTAAATTGCAGTTGACCCGCAGCCGTTAGCGATCGCGCGATCGCTTCCGGGGTCAATGTCTCCAGACTGGTTGATACATCTACATTTCCGCTGACAGTTCCCGATAACTGTTCCCCAAACCGTGCCAATTCAATCCCTTCCGGCGCCAGTCTCCCTTGTAGCGTCCCATCCCTTAACTGCACCCCCGTTGCCCTCACCGTACCCCCCGCCACGGCTAATCTACCCTGACCTTGGGCTCGAATCTGATCCAGTGCCACCTTCTCAACAGACCCCGATAGATCAAAATTCCCACTAAACGCCCCAGCCAATTGCGGCGGTAAATCCGGCACTAACCTGTCCAACTCCAGCCCCGCCGCCTGTACATCTGCCTGCCAGCGTCCGGCGGCGAGATTAATATCCCTTGCCCTGACAACACCCCCTGCCAGGTCAATTAAAGCATTCCCATCTCCCCGAATCGTTTCCAGCGCCACCTGCTCCACACTCCCAGAAAGATTCATGATTCCGGTTAAATTTCCCGACAATTGCGGCGGTAAATCCGGCACTACCCTAGCCAGTCGCACACGATTCGCCGCCACCGTAGCTTGCCAGCGACCGGCATTTACATCCACATTCGACACCTGAACGGTTCCCCCACCCACATTTAGCTGTCCCTCACCAGCTACATTAATCGTCGATGGTGAAAACTCTTCCATTGACCCAGACACCAAGAACGTACCACTGAAGGGAGACTGGAGTTGAGGGGGTAATTGAGGCACCAACTGTGCCAACTGAATCTGATTCGCGTCTATCCTGGCTTGCCAGCGACCATTTTTTAGAGTCACCTCCTCTAAATTAATCTGTCCCCCAGCCGCCGTCAGCGTCACTTCACCGAGTCCAGTAATCGCGGAAACCGAAGGATCTGCCAGAGAACCAGAAAGGGCAAACGTCGCGTTGATTGGTTCTTGCAGGGCTTCCGGAATTTGCGGGGCTAACTCTCCCAACTGCACCCCATTGGCATCAACATTAGCCCGCCAGCGACCTTGAGACAGTTGAATATTCTCCACTCCAATCGTTCCCCCCGCCACATTCAGGCGTCCGCTACCCTGGGCGCGAATCTGGGATAGGGCAAACTCGTCCAAGGGGGTTGATAGGGTAAACTGACCCGCTACTGTCCCCTGAAATTGCGGCGGGACATCAGCGAGTTGGGACAGTTGCACCCCTTGGGCTTGGACTAAGGCGGTGAGACGATTATCCAGAACTTGTAGATTCGTGGCGGTTACTGTACCCCCAGCGGCTTGGACTGTTGCGGTTCCGGTGGCGCGGATGTTTTGAGGATTATCCAACGGACCAAATATTTTGGCGGTTCCGGAGAGATCACCGACGGGAATGGGTAGGGTGGTGTTGTAGGTTTTAGCCAATGGGGTGACGGGGACATTACTGGCTTCTAGGGTAAGTTGTAAACCCCCCTCTTCCCCCAGTTCAATCATGCCCCCTCCAGTAATTTTGCCGCCGATGATGGGTTGGGCTTGCAGGTTGCGAATAGCGAGGCGGCTCGGATCTTCGGGTTGGGCGGGTGTGGTTAGGGTAAAATCGGTACGGATTGTGCTGAAGGTAACCCGATCAATCTGAGTTGGTTTCGTGGTGACGGCTTCTCCTTTAACCACAGGTTGGGTCAAAGGTCCAGTGACTAGCAGGGCGGCTTTGACTTCTCCGGACAGGGGAACGGGCGTATCTTTGATCGCAAAGGTTTGCAAAACGGGCTTGATCTGTACGGCTTGGGTTTGGGCAGTGAGATTAAATCCCGTCTCTAGATCCACAGTACCGTTGGCAGTGGCGGGAATTTGCCCGAATTTTGTGGTTACGTCTTCTAAGCCAATGGTTGTCTCTTTGAAGCGTAATCGCCCATTGGTATTGATAAAGGGTTGGGGGAGTTGGGGGACTTTGGCGGTTACGTTGTTGAGGGTAGCATTTCCCAGAAACCGGAGTTGTTCGGGTTTAATCGTGAGTTCTAAGTCCCCGCCAACGTTACCGGCACTCACGTCTAGGGGTAGGGGAATCAGGCGATTTAGGGTGCTAGCGTTGACATTTTCCCCATTAACTTGTAGGTGGGTGGTGCTAGTGGGGAAGAGGTGTTCCCCTTGCAGATTAAAGGTGCCGCCACTGGCGATTTTCCCTTGGACATCGAAGCGAATAATTTCATTGTCCTGTAGGAATTGACTACTCCCCTGGGGAATCGCGATCGCGACAGGGGATTGGGGTTTGCCTTCCGGGGATCTGGGAACAAGCACCACCTCGGCATTCCGCACCCTTAACTGTTGTAATTCTGCTTTAATTGGACCGGGGTCTCCTTCTTGGAGTTCCAAGGGCATCCAAGACCCATCGACGGCTTGTTCGATATAGACATCGGGTTCAATTAGGGTAACCTCTAATTCTAACCGACGGTCGAGTATAAGGGGTATTAAATCATACTGAACTTCCACCGCTTCAATCGAGGCGCGATCGGGTTCGGTATCCGTAGGGGGTAAGGCGGCGCTATCAAACCGCAAACTATTCAGGGAAAAGCGTTCCACGTCTCCGATTTCTACGGGACGTTGCAGGAGTTGGGTAAGGTTTCTCGCCACCAGGGGTGCCAACATCCGTTGGATAAAATACCACGCCCCAACCGTACCCCCAGCGATTCCCACCAGTAGGATGATACTGATCCCAATTAACCAACGTCGGCGTCGCGATTGTCTAGGGGGTGGAGATTCAGGTTGTGGGTTGGAATTGGAGTCAGGTTCGTTGCTGGGAGGGGGTGAATTTGTCATGATCGTTGTTCACACCGAGCAATAGATGCTCTCTTGCGGTTGCGTTTCTTTTGTGGGTGCGATAGCTATGGCTAATTTCAATAAGGCATAGTCTTTTACTATAGACCGATACTACAATAAGCCAATTCCCCCAACAGGTATAGATGGAAAGAGGGAGCAGAGGGAGCTGGGGGAGCAGAGGGAGCAATGTAGAGACGTAGCATGCTACGTCTGGGAGCTGGGGGAGATGTTAGCTGTTGGCGTTATTTCTGCCTTCTTGCCCGATAAAGCGCCAAATGTCAGGATTTGTAAATATATTCCTCAAGAAATAGACAAGTATTACGGCAAAAAAGTATCATCAGATACAGAAAAAACAATTTACATGAAATTTCCGGCTCAGATTGGTAAGTAGGTTACGGCAAACACATTGATATAATTTTATGAACGTCGATACAGCGATCGATTGGGATGAAGCATTTGAATATTTACCTGGATCTCTGGTGGAATTGAAAGCGCAACCGGGAATCCTATACACCATTGACTTCTATGAACCCATGATGGTTCCCCCGATATGGTTAGTGGATAATCCGCGCCCACGCTATCCTCATGAATTAAGGATCGTATCCCGCCGAAATGAGCGGGTTTGTTCATTAGAGTCTCAACTGGTTTAAGCGCAGAAGGCTCCCAGGTAGAATTTAGTCAGGTTTATCTTGACTGAGGACTTGGCATGGACATGACGACGAACGATGCGATCGCACAATTTTATGGTATACTTTTAATCGTGGGAAAATGTGCCTGCCTATAGCCTCTTGATCAAGCTTTTTAGACCAAGATAGTAGAAGAGGCGATCGCACATCAGTAATTCGGGTTCTAATGTACAATCACCAAAGAGAGCGTAAATCTAGGGTAAATCCTGGTAACACTTCTTCTCCAGAAAGAGTATCTGGAGCCTCTAAAATTTCAACATTTTGCTGGGGACGATAAATTTCTACTCGTCTGTGTTCCGGCGCAATTAACCAGCCCAGACGGACGCCATTTTCCCTATATTCCTTCATTTTATCCTGCGTCGATTTTAAAGTATCTGAAGGAGACATCAGTTCCACAACAAAATCGGGGCAAATTGGCGGAAACTTGGTGCGTTGTTCAGGAGATAAAGCATCCCACCGTTCCTGTCTCACCCAAGCCAGATCGGGAGAACGATTGGCACCATTGGGGAGTTTAAAGCAGGTAGAGGAGTCAAACCCAACCCCTAATCGAGTTTGGCGATTCCATATAGCTAAATCAGCACCAAACTCAAAATTTTGATTTCCGGTTTCTCCTCCGGTTGGGGGCATAATAATCAATTCTCCATGGGCATTGCGTTCAAATTTCAGATCAGGATTAGCCCGACACAATTGATAAAATTGGTCATCGGTAAGCTGAATAACTGGGTTAAAATCTATAGTATAAGCAGTCATTTTAGTTTTTTGAGTTTTATCGATTAACTCAACTGAATTTAATCTATTCCCATTGTAGGGGCACCATCCTTGCGCCCTCAGATGGTTGGTGTGCGCCCTACGATGGGTGTACCATCAACCCTGAGCAAAGGAACCTTGATCGCGCCTCAACCCTCAATACTATAAAGCCAAGGTATCAAATATTGAGATAACCAATCAGAGCGGACGTTGTTGGTTCCGGTTGTGATGTATCACACTAGAAGAAGAAAGTCAAGTTCACTGCTGTTTTACCCTGTCGTCCAGTTGCCATCAATCCCATGCTGGACGAACCCCGAACCACGTTTGCCAATGATTGAAACCAAACAACCGGAAAATGTTACCGACTATAACCAGAGTTCATTGAACGCCCTCGATCGCGCGATCGCATTTTCTCAGGGAGAGTTCTCTCTCGTCTTGGTGCGCTGTAATTACAAGCTTTTACAGAAACGTATCTTACACCAACTGCACGAACGAGCTCAAGGTCGATACCAAATTCAGGAATTAGTTCTTCCCGAATCCGTCACCACCCTTTACACGACGATTCAAAATTATGTGGGGATGAATCAGCATGGCGCGTTTGGGAACAGGGTTGTAGGGGGGGGTTTTACCGATAACCTGTCGGAAACAACAGATAACTTAACTAAACCCGCCCCCATAGAGGAATCAGGAAGACGGGAAGATAGTAGAGACGTTCCGGTGGAACTTAAAACTCCTCCCGCCTTAATCATCCTCGGACTCGAATCCGTCGAAGCGCTAAAGGACTTACTCACCTCCACCAATCAAGTGCGGGATGAATTTCGCAAACGCTTACCCTTCCCCTTAGTCTTGTGGGTGAATGACGAAGTATTGCACAAACTCGTCCGCTCTGCTCCCGATTTTAGCAGTTGGGCAGCAACTCCGATTAAGTTTGAAATTGCCACCGATGAACTACTCGATTTGCTGCAACACAAAGCAGACTCCCTCTTTAGAACCGTATTAAAAGGAACTCCAGGGCGATATGCCCCCTGGCGTATTTGTACCCACCATACCAATCTTAATTTAGCCACAGGATGCCGTTCCCGCGCCGAACTCGATTGCGCTCTTCATGACTTACAACAGCGTCAAGAAACGATTACCCCGGAACTAGAAGCGAGTCTGCAATTTGTATTAGGTCAATATGATTATGCCAATGATCATATTGATGCAGCGGTTATCCGTTACCAAAAAAGCCTGCGGTATTGGCGCATTACCAATAATTTAGAACGTCAAGGAGTCCTCCTATTTCATTTAGGCTTATGTTATTGCCGTAATGCTGACTTACATCGGGCGCAACGACACCGCAACTGGGAAGAAGCGTGGCCCTATCTTCAGCGAGCGGTTGAGGCGTTTGAGTGGGCGGGGCGTCAGGATTTGGTGGCGCAGTTTATTACCCAACAGGCGGAAGTGTTGCAACATTTAGAAGGATGGGACTCCCTCCAACAGGTAGCCAAACAGTGCTTACAGGTACACCAACGCTACTGTTCCCCTATCCAACTGGCGCAAGATTATGGCTTTTTAGCAGAAGTCGCCCTAGTCAAACGGCGGTGGAGAGATGCCAATCACTGGGCGCAGCAAGCTCTCTCTCAGTTAGCATCTATCCCCAATCAACCCCAAGATTATCAAGGCTTACATCCCTATTTATTAACCCAACTCTATCAACTCATCCTGGTCAAATCCTATCATCAGTTGCATCAATCAACTGAAGCCACCCACTATCTCAACCGGGCAAGTCAAGATTTGCCGGATGCCATTGCTAAAAGCGATTATCATTACGAACCCCAGCGCTACTTATATCTTTTGGAAAGCTTGCGGCGGCTGTACTTTGAGCAACAGCGTTACTTAGAAGCCTTTGAGATCAAGCAAGAACAAGGGGCGGTCGAACAACTCTATGGATTTCGTGCCTTCATTGGTGCGGCTCGTCTCCAGCCTCGACGAGCCGTAACTAATCCTACCTTAACCCCAGTTGAACAGCAAGAAATTGTTGCCCAAGAAATTGCCGCATCCGGACGTCAGCAGGATGTGCAGCGTTTAATTGAACGTTTAAGCCGTGCGGATTGCCAATTGACGGTGATTCATGGACCCTCTGGAGTCGGGAAGAGTTCCATCGTTTCCGCTGGCTTAGTACCCGCCCTCAAGTATAGAGCATTAGGCGATCGCTTAGTGTTACCTGTGGTACTGCAAGTGTATACTGATTGGATTAAGGAACTCAATAAAGGCTTGAGAACCGCCCTGTCTGGGTTAACCTCCGGTCAATCTGACCAATTTGCCGCCACACAAACCATTGATGACGATAGTTCCGATGAACTTATTCTCAACCAGTTGCAAGCACAGTTACACGATAACGCCGATCGTAATATCTTAACAGTATTAATCTTTGACCAATTTGAAGAGTTTTTTCTGGGACATGCCTCTACCCAGCAAACCCGCTTATTTTATCAGTTTTTTCAGACCTGTTTAGATCTGTCCTTTGTTAAAATTATTGTTTCCATTCGGGAAGACTTCTTACACTACTTATTAGAATTTGAGAAACTTGATCTAGAAGTAATTGAAAATAACATATTGGATCGAAAAAATCGCTACCCTTTGGGCAATTTTTCCCCTCCCGACGCCCGGGCTGTGATCCAAAGCTTAACCGAACGCGCTCATTTTTACTTAGAATCCACGTTAATTGATGAATTAGTCCGAGATTTAGCACGAGAACTGGGAGAAGTCCGTCCAATTGAATTACAAGTCGTTGGGGCGCAGTTGCAAGCAGAAAATATAACCACCCTGGCGCAATATCGACAACGGGGTCCCGTGGAAAAGCTGGCGGAACGCTTCCTAGAAAAAGCCTTAAAAGACTGTGGTGTAGAAAACGAACAGGCGGCTTGGCTAGTTTTGCAACTCCTCACCGATGAAAATAATAATCGTCCCTTAAAAACCCGTGCCGAATTAGTTATTGAATCGGATCTTGATGTCCAGAAACTAGATTTAATCTTAGAAGTATTAGAGAAATCTGGCTTGGTTTTCCTGCTACCCGAAATTCCTAGCCATCGCTATCAACTGGTTCATGATTACCTGGTAGAATTTATTCGCCAGAATGAACAAAATAGTCTGCGGAAAGAACTTGAAGAACTGCGTCAAAAAGACAAGGATAGTCAAAATAAAATCCAACAACTGATTCGGGAAAAAACCCTGCGGTCTAAATTATCAGCGGCGACGAAAAAACATACTGCTGCTGTGGAAAAACAACACCAAGCTGAGGAGAAATTAAATCAAGTTCTACGACGCCGTTTGCAAGAAGCCCAGATTGTTGGCGTGACATTAGCTACACTGGCGGTGATTGCGGTAGGACTGGTATGGCGAGCGGTATTTAGTGAAACCAACGCCCAATTAATTGCCTTGAATGCTTCAGCAGAAGCCTTAGTCGCATCAAACCGCAAATTTGACGCCCTACTAAAAAGTTTATCAGCCGCCAAAGAATTAAAACAAGCCCTGGGGGTGACACAGGAAACCAGGATGCGGGTGATTTCTACATTGCAACAGGTGGTGTATGGGGTGAGAGAACGCAACCGTTTAACTGAACATAGTGATTGGGTGAGTAGCGTTAGTTTTAGTCCCGATGGTGAGTTGATTGCTTCAGCGTCTAAAGATAAAACGATTAAACTGTGGAGTCAGCAGGGGAAATTGCTGCAAGATTTGCTGGGACATGAAGAGGGGGTGTATTCGGTTCGCTTCAGTCCCCAGGGTCAAATCTTAGCTTCTGCTAGTGAGGATAATACAATTAAACTCTGGAGTCGAGAGGGTACATTATTAAGAACCTTAACCGGACATCGCGATCGCGTCCACAGTATCAGCTTTAGTCCCGATGGTCAACGGATTGTCTCGGCGAGTGAGGATAATACAATTAAACTTTGGCATATCGACGGGACACTGCTGAGGACTCTTTCCGGTCATAATCATTGGGTTTTAGATGTAAGTTTTTCTCCCAATGGTCAGTTGATTGCTTCCGCCAGTCGTGATAGAACGATTAAACTGTGGCAATCTGATGGTACGTTACTCAAAACCTTAACCGCCCACAATCAACCCGTACTCGACATCAGTTTTAGTCCCGATGGTGAATATCTCGTATCTGCTAGTGCAGATAAAACCATCAAACTATGGCGAACCGATGGTACATTACTCAACACTCTATCCGGACATCAAGAGGCTATAATTACAGTCGCCTATAGTCCAGATGGTCAGATAATAGCCTCTGGAAGTGAGGATAACACCATTAAACTCTGGCGTCCCGATGGCACATTAATTGACACATTGCAGGGACATGGTAAGGCAATTCTCGGATTAGGATTCAGTCCCAGTGGCAAAATATTGGCGTCTGCTAGTGCCGATAATACCATCAAACTTTGGCAAGTGGAGGGGGGAATGTTGCAACCAATTCCTGGACATAGCCAACCCATCAGCAGTATCAGTTTTTCCCCTAATGGTCAGAGAATTGCTACAGCTAGCTGGGATAATACGGTGAAACTTTGGACTCGCCAGGGCAAATTATTAAAAACAATTGCGGCACATCAAAAGCCGGTCAATAGTGTCAGTTTCTCTGACAATGGTAAGATCCTAGCAACAGGGAGTGATGATACCACGATTAAACTCTGGAATCAAGATGGAACCGGGCAGAAAACCTTGTCAGGACATCAAGATGGGGTAACCAGTGTTAATTTTAGTCCCGATGGTCAACAACTTGCCTCAAGTAGCACGGATCAAACGGTCAAATTGTGGCAAATGGATGGCAGATTGGATAAAACTTTAATCGGTCATCAGGGGACAGTGTGGGGGGTTAGTTTTAGTCCGGACGGGTCTTTAATTGCATCAGCCTCTGAAGATAAAACGGTGAAACTTTGGAGTCGTAACGGCAGGTTGATCAAAACATTGAGGGGGCATAGGGATGCCGTGAATTGGGTAACGTTTAGTCCCGATGGGGAGTTTATTGCTTCAGCAAGTAGTGATAGAACGGTGAATTTATGGAATCGAGAGGGTGAATTGGTGCATTCTTTGAAGGGACATAATGGATTAGTTAATTGGGTAACATTTAGTCCCGATGGGGAGTTTATTGCCTCGGCGAGTGATGACAAAACGGTGAATCTGTGGAGTCGGCACACGGGTCATTTAATTAATTCCTTTGTCGGTCATAAAGATGCCGTGTTTGGCGTGAGTTTCAGTCCTGATGGTAAGATTTTGGCATCAGCGTCTCAAGACACGACGGTTATTCTGTGGAATTTGGATTTAGCGGATTTAGTTGGACGCAGTTGTTCTTGGTTAGAGGATTATTTACAAAATAATTCAGAGTCGCCAAGGATTAATGATGCCAATCCCCAGGATTTTCGGGCGTTGTGTGCGAGGAGATAGGGAACGGGAGCATCCCATTTTGGATTAAGAGATAGCTCCCACAGGAAACAGGCAATTTTTTGTTCCTAAATAATCCAGGTAATATCGTGTCCGGTTGTATGGAAATTGTTTGTAGTAGGCACTTAAGTGCCTTAAAATGGCTTATTTCCAAGCACTAAAGTGCTGACTACAAACAGGCTCATACAAGTCTGATTAAACTGACATGATATAATAAGCTTATGATTTTTGCTTCTGTCGGCGCTTGAGGGTTGAAGCGGTGCCGACAACACCAACGGCTAATAAACTGAGTATTGAAGTGGGTTCGGGAACAGAAGTTGAGGGTTCTGTTGAGGGACCTGTTGATGGTAATGATGCAGCACCAAAGATTTGACCACTACTACCTGTAACATTCTGATTAAATGTGCCGGCTCCTGTGTTGGTATTAATAGTAATCTGTTGTCGATTAGCGGTATAACCAAACAGGGTGCCATCCTCAAAGAACAAGCCAAAAACATCCACGAAGCCAATATTACCAATCTGGGTAGCTGTACCATCTAGAGCAATAGATAATAAGGTATCTGTGCTACTACTTCTAGATGTGGCTAAAAACTGATTGTTGTCAGGATTAAATACAAGATCACCACTGCTACTAAATCCAGAAATGCGAGCCACTAATGATGTATTTCCACTGGACGTATCAACGGTATAAAAATTACCTGAAGTGCCAGCAGCGTAAAGCTGATTATTCGTTGAAAAGCCTAAAGCATTGATATCATTTACACCAAGTCCACCAATCAGCGATGATACTCCTTGACTTTGATTAATACTATATAATTGACTGAACGTCACCCCAAATAAATCGCCATCCGTCGATAAGGCTAAATCAGTAAAGCTTGGATCACTATTAATAAACGGTGTAAAATTTCCTGTAGCTGTGTCAATCGTTCCAACTTGTCCATTGCTAGTCGAAAGAATAGATGTCGCTTGTGCTACTCCTCCAGAAATTAAAGCCAAGGATACGGCTCCAGCAGTAGCTACCGATAATTTGCTCACCAGGTGAGAAATACCCATGAAGTTGAGCCTCATTATGAAAAAACTTTACTATTAGTATAGGTTCAACCTATTATATTTTCTATAGATAGCGGGAAAGTTTACAGAATCTTTAAGTTAAAAAACAGATAAATTTAGGCAATATATTTGTCAGATTCCTTTTGGGTGAATACTTTCAGGTATTTTTCTGGATCTTGACAATCCAGTCTCTGATGATTAGATATCCGATGTAGTAAAATGGAGCCTGTAGAGACGTTGCCTGCAATGTTTCTACAGTCCTTAATTTTCCCAATTCTCAATCCCTAATCCAAAAGCTTAGCCTGACAATACTTATTCAGCAAGCCCTAAATAACGTTTAACAATTGCCAAAATCCGTTGAGCGGCGTAACCATCACCAAAGGGATTAACGGCGGTAGCCATAACCTGATACGCCATCGAATTCCGGAGTAATTCACTGGCTACGGCGACAATGTGGCTGGGGTTGGTTCCCACCAGTTTCGCTGTCCCTGCTGTAATGGCTTCTGGACGTTCAGTGGTTTCGCGCAAAACTAATATAGGTTTACCTAAACTCGGCGCTTCTTCCTGCAATCCACCCGAATCCGTCAGCAACAAATAACAGCGTGCGATCGCGCCCACTAATTTGCCATAATCTAAGGGTTCACTCAAAAAGACTCGCGGATGATTGCCTAATATTTGTTTCAGGGGTTCTCTGACGGTAGGATTGCGATGGAGGGGTAAGAGTAAAGCAGTATCCGTAAACATATCCAAAAGTTGGACAAAGGCTTGGGCAATATGTTCTAAAGGTTGACCCCAGTTTTCCCGACGGTGAACCGTAGCTAATAAGACGCGATACTTGTTCCAATCTAATCCCGGAACCGGACATTGGGGTTCCTCCTTGGCTACTGTCAGTAAAGCATCAATCACCGTATTCCCCGTCTGGTGAATCTCGCCCACAATCCCCGATGTCTTCAGATTCTCCACCGACTTAGCTGTTGGTGCAAAATTCAGTTGGGCTAACTGAGAAATCAACCGCCGATTGGCTTCTTCGGGATAAGGATTAAACAAATCATCCGTTCGTAACCCTGCTTCTACATGACCCACAGGAATTTTTTGATAAAATGCTGCTAAAGTAGCAGCAAATGCTGTCGTCGTATCTCCTTGTACGATAACCAACTGCGGGTTAATCTCGGTAAATAACTCCTCCAATCCCCGCAAACTTCGACAGGTAATATCTGTCAGCGTTTGCTTGACTTGCATGATTTCTAAATCGCGATTAGCTTTTAGTTGAAATAGCTGCATCACCTGATCCACCATTTCCCGATGCTGACCCGTTAAGATGACCTGAGTATTAAACATCTCACAGGCTTGAAACTGTTGGATAACAGGCGCGAGTTTAATCGCCTCTGGGCGGGTGCCTAACGTAATACAGATTGTCGGTTTATAAGTCATTTTTCATTCGTCATTTTTCATTTTTCATTCGTCTTTAATCATCAGTCCATTCAATTTGATAGCGAATTAATTATGCCGCTGAATTCCCAAACCAGGATACTATTAAACCAAATCAAAGAATTAGGACTACCTCCTCTCAATGAACTGAACCCCGTACAGGCGAGAGAACAAGCAGCGATGGGAGATCAGTTCTCCCCTAAACCTGAACCTGTCGCCTCGGTGAAAAATTGTATCATTCCTAGTTCTGAGATAGACATTCCTATCCGTATTTATACACCAGCCGGAAACCCACCCTTTCCTATTCTGGTATTTTTCCACGGTGGCGGTTGGGTTGTCGGAAACTTAGAGGCGGCGGATAGTATTTGTCGCACGTTAGCCAATCAAGTCGGTTGTATTGTCGTTTCTGTGGATTACCGTCTCGCACCCGAACATAAATTTCCCGCCGCCGTAGAGGATGCGTATACCGCCACAGAATGGGTGGCTAAAAATGCGGCGTCATTTCAAGGTGATCCGGAACGTATTGCGGTTGGCGGAGATAGCGCTGGAGGAAACTTAGCCGCCGTTGTCGCCTTAATGTCACGCGATCGCAACTTTCCCTCCCTAGTCTATCAACTGTTATTCTATCCTGCGACTCAGTACGGTTTTGACACCGACTCCCATCGGCAAAATGGCAAAGATTACCTATTAACCATAGAGCTATTAGTGTGGTTTTGGCATCACTATCTCTCATCAGCCGCCGACGGACAAAATCCCCATGCTTCACCACTCCTGGCAGACAATTTGAGTAACTTACCCCCAGCGCTGATTATCACCGCCGAATATGATCCTCTGCGAGATGAAGCAGAAGCTTATGGCAATCGCTTGCAAGACGCCGGAGTATCTGTAAAAATGACTCGCTATGATGGCACAATTCACGGCTTTGTTGGCATGGCAAATGTTCTGGATCAAGGTCAAGAGGCGCTAGCTGAAGCCGCCGCCGCACTCAAGCATCGGTTCGCCATTGCTTAGTTCCCCAATTTTTGTCAGGCTTTTCTAATTCAACTAATTTATATTTATTCCCACGATATTTAATAATTACGTCCGACTCCTTAGGTCGAGATGCTTCACTCCGCTGTCGCTCCGTTCAGCATGAGATTTCGCCACGATACTTGACGCTTTTACATTTCTATTTCTCACTATCGGCAAAATTTACGTTTTCGTAAATATCACTTATATTGATCTGAAAATCGATTGACCTTAATTCGAGAACCGCCTCAGCTGATTCTTGCTCACTTAATAACCATTGACCATTAGGATTTTTGGCATACTGCATCAGATGATATTTGGTTTGGTCAATCAAAATATATTCCTTAAACTCCGGAATCGACCGATAGTAAATAAACTTATCGCCTAAATCATAATTTTTCGTCGATTTGGATAATACCTCAACAATTAACGAGGGATTCATCACCGTCGTTGTCCCCGTTCCTGTGTAAATCGGTTCTCCTTCAATAACCATCACATCAGGATAGGTGTACTGACGATAACGAGGTATCCATAACCGTACATCCCCGATATAGACCCGATAATTTTGCCCTCTCAAACCAAACTTTAAGTTGGCATAGAAATTCCCGGCAATTTCATTATGATTAGTCGTCCCACCCGTCATCGGTACAATGTCCCCATCGCGATATTCATGCTTATACTCCGCTTTCTCCTCTAGTTCTAAGTATTCTTCTGGCGTGTAGGAGCGTTTTTGTGTCTGTAATTGCATAAATAATACCCGCTATTCCTCTACCTCTATTATTTTCTCAGCCGAAACGTGATAATGCTCAATCTTGACTAACGGGTCTAGTCCGCGATATCGCCCATCTCTCTCAACGTCACTTGAATCGGGACAGGGTGAGAGAGGTTCCCCGATACTCTTTATTGAGCCTAACTCATGACCGAACCGCACCTCGTCTATTTAGGGCTTGCTGAATACCGTTTTAATCTTTTTCATAAATAATTTAAATGTATAAAACTGGATTGATATGTAAACATAATTAAAAGACCGAGTAAATGAAGTTGATATAAGAAAGGAGACGACCGATGGTAGCAGTAGCAGAGGGAATTCAGCGTCGGTTGACGATGCAGACGACCGAAATTGCCCTGGATACCACCGCAATCCGATCGCTAGATTGGGATCGCGATCGCTTTGATATAGAATTTGGTTTACAGAATGGCACGACGTACAACTCATTCCTGATTCGGGGTGAAAAAACGGCGCTGGTGGATACCTCCCATGAAAAGTTTCGCCAACTCTATCTCGATACTCTGAAGGGATTAATTGACCCAGCTCGATTAGATTATCTAGTCGTCAGCCATACGGAACCCGATCACAGTGGCTTAGTCAAAGATATTCTGGCACTTGCCCCGAATATTACAGTTGTGGGGTCGAAAGTGGCGATCCAATTTCTGGAAAATTGGGTCAATCAGCCGTTTCAATCGCAAATCGTCAAAAATGGTGATCGCATTGATTTGGGAAATGGACATATCCTCGAAGCCATAATTGCTCCCAATCTCCATTGGCCCGATACGATTTTCACCTATGATACCAAAACCCAGGTTCTGTTTACCTGTGATGCCTTTGGCATGCACTATTGTGATGATTACACGTTTGATGAAGACTTAGACCTACTCGAAGACGATTTTAAATATTACTATGACTGTTTAATGGGTCCAAATGCCCGTTCTGTGCTATCCGCCCTGAAACGGATGGACAAGTTACCCGAAATTACCACCATTGCCACAGGTCATGGACCCCTACTTTATCACAACCTGAGTGAACTCACGGGACGTTACCGTCGGTGGAGTGAGGAACAGGCAAAAGCAGACACGACTGTTGCTGTATTTTACATATCCGATTACGGGTATAGCGATCGCCTCTCCCAAGCCATTGCCCATGGAATTACCAAAACCGGTGTGGCGGTGGATATGATGGACGTGCGATCGGCTGATCCGCAAGAGATTAAAGAATTGATGAGTATAGCGTCTGGGGTGGTGATGGGTACACCACCGACGACGGGAGAAGTCGCCTCTATCGCCCAAACTGCGATGGGTACAATTTTGGGGGCGACGAATCCGAAGCAGTCTTTTGGTGTATTTGAATCGGGGGCTCTTGAGAGTGAATCAGCTTATCTGTTGGTGAATAAGTTTCGGGATTTAGGACTAACGCCAGGGTTTGCGCCGATTTTAGTCAAAGATACGCCTAACGAACAGGTTTATCAGTTATGTGAAGAAGCGGGAACGGATTTAGGACAATGGTTATCACGCGATCGCACGATTAAGCAAAGTAAGTCCCTGGATAGTGATTTGGATAAAGCCTTGGGGCGACTCAGCAGTGGATTGTATGTTATTACGGCTAAAAAGGGGAATATCAGCAGTGCGATGGTAGCGTCGTGGGTGACGCAAGCTTCATTCAAACCCCTGGGTATATCTGTGGCGGTGGCAAAGGATCGGGCGATCGAGTCGTTAATGTATGTTGGCGATCACTTTGTTCTCAATGTCCTAGAAGCTGGAAATTACCAGGGACTGATGAAGCATTTCCTCAAGCGCTTCCCCCCCGGTGCGAACCGTTTTGATGGGATTAAAACCTATTCTGCTAGCCATGGTTCTCCGATTTTAGCCGACGCCCTAGCCTATATGGAATGTGAAGTGAAAAGCCGCTTAGATTGTGGTGATCACTGGACGATTTATGCCACAGTTTCTACCGGTCGGGTTTCTCAGACGGATGGGATGACGGCGGTACACCATCGTAAGGTGGGGAATCATTATTAGTCATTTGCCATTTGTTTTTGACGAATTGGTGCGATCGCTGATCTCGTAGGGGCGCAAAACTTGCATCCGTGTGACATCCTCCTACACTGTACCCTTAGGGTACAGTGTAGGCTTCCTTTGTCGCAGCCTTACGACTACGCTTCCGGCGTTTTATAGTGGGGAGTATGCAAGAGCCCACTCTCTTGATGTTTATCGCTGCGTTCCAGTCCCTATCCATTATTAGTCCGCATAGACATTCATGGATTCGGACAGATAAATCTTTCTCTTCAAAGCGATTACAACAAGAACATACTTGGCTTGTATCGTGGGGTTTTACCTTCACCACCGACTTGCCAGCTTTTGCAGCTTTGTAAGCGAGAATTGATAGGAATTGACCCCAGCCAGCATCATTGATTGATTTGTTTAAACCTGATTTAGCGCTTTGTCCATTGGGTAAATATTTTCCATTTTCATCCTGTTTAGGTTTATTTTTCCGGGACAAATTTCCTGGCTTGATGTTCTCCACAAAAAACACCTGTTCATCCCGGCTCACCAGTTTTGTCGCCGACTCATAATGGAATTGTTTCCGCTTCCGTTGTAGCTTTTGGTGGTGCTTAGATATCTTTTTTGCCAGCTTCCGCCGTGAAGCCGATTTGTTTGGCTTTCCATCTTTGCGGTTAGCC
The DNA here is from genome assembly GCF_046565525.1 of Coleofasciculus sp. Classification (NCBI taxonomy): domain Bacteria; kingdom Bacillati; phylum Cyanobacteriota; class Cyanophyceae; order Coleofasciculales; family Coleofasciculaceae; genus Coleofasciculus; species Coleofasciculus sp. Next base: position 71,663 of record NZ_JBKHUP010000010.1, read on the forward strand.
AACCTTGCCAACTTCGCCTCAGAATTGCGATAGTGCTGTTGAATTGGCTCAATTTCCCCATCCGATGCCGTTTGTAAGGGCGAAGCATTTGCGGAGTTTAGTGAGCGGTTAGTTGCACAAGTTGTCAGCGCAAATGCTTCGCCCCTACCCAAGCCAACGTCCAAACCCAGAGAGTTCTCTTCTGTTGCTTCTATCTCTGGAGGCTTTAAGCTGGGGACAGACTTGTCTTCTAGTGTTAGGGTTATGTACCATCCATCTGCTTTGTGAGAAACTAGCGCCGCTTTGATAGTGAAACGTTCCGGAATGGGGCGGTGGTAGATAAGCTTAACCTGACCTACCTTGGGTAGGTTGATATAAGCGATATCCCGTCGTGCTGAGCCGTTTTTCCGTCGGTGAGGGTTAGCCGTGACGGTTAGGCAACCCGGCTTTAACTGGGGAATCGAAAATGTTCGATATCGCCGCACCGACTTAAACCGAGGCTTCCCGCTTCGCTTCCCGTTTAAATCACCTTTGACAAAGCGGTTAAATGTGTCTTTGCTTCGCTTCAATTTCATCACCTCCTTTACACTTTATTCTAACAATTTCAAGCCGAATAGTTAGGATAAATTGGAAATAAATTTCCTTAGAAAAAGCGATTCATCCCACGCTCAATCGAAGATTAGAGCGTGGGGCTTCTCGCAGATTAAGCTAAAGGTGGAACCAGCCCCTACATAAAACTCTAACTTTCCTATTTTCTTAACGTTGCAATCCGTTTCCTCGACCTTGGATTAATGGATTTTCAACTGCTTCTCGGTACTGCTCAACCTCTTCCGTATACGCAATCGGCAGAACACACTCCACATTTTCGTGAGGACGGGGAATAATCACCCACGATTCTAAGGTTGCACCATAGGTTTTTTCAACGGCGGCAATCCCCGCATCCATGGCAGTTTTTACCTCAGAAACATCGCCACGAATATTCAGATTAAAACGAGCGCTACCGACGCGGATATAGCCAACTATCGTCACTCGACCCGCTTTCACCATGGCATCGGCTGCGGCTAATATACCGGGAAAGCCCTTGGTTTCAATTGACCCAACTGCTACTATTGACATTGCCAATCTCCTTAATCAGTGAAATTATTAAATCAAAAACTTATTCTACGAATTATGGGTATTTTTTCAGGAAAATACTCTGTGTCTTTAGCATTTTTATCGCGAACCAGACCTAGAGCAACTGAAACTTTTACCCTTTCCTTAATCAGTTAAAATGTACGAAACTGTTCAACTTGACTGGTATATTCAATCGGTAGAACGGTGTCAACATTTTCGTGGGGATTAGGAATGATGTAGTAAGCGGTTATCTCGGCGCCATAGGTTTTCTCCACCGCTTCTAGACCCGCATCTACAGCCACCCTGACCTCGGAGATTTTGCCCCGAACGCTGACCATAAAGCGACCACTTTCATTGCGATCAAACTTCACCAGGGTAACAGCGCCAGCTTTGACCATCGCGTCTGCTGCGGCAAGTATCCCTGGAAACCCCAACGCTTCAATCGTCCCAACTGCTGCTGGCATGATTGCTCTGTTGCCTCCACCTCAAAAGACTATATCCAACTTATTGTACGGGGCTTGATGACCCATTTGGGCGAAATTAGATTATAGATTATTTTTTAGATGAAACAAAACTTCATCAATTGAAATATTTTAATGGGTTGGATTTCCAGAGGACGGGTTTGGCGTTGACGGGTAACATGACTGTCACCGTTGTCCCTTTGCCCACCTGAGTCGCGATCGCGATCTTCCCCTGATGCAAATCTACACAATTTTTAACAATAGACAGTCCCATTCCCGTGCCGGCAATTGTACTGACATTACTGGCACGGAAAAAGGGGGAAAATAATCGAGGTTGCTCCGATTCGGGAATACCAATCCCTTGGTCTTGAACTTGAATGATAATACTGTCATCCTCGTGGCGTAGAGACAAGGAAACCGTCGTGCCTTTGGCAGAATACTTAATCGCATTGCTGAGGAGATTGGTGACGATATGTCGCAGCATCTGCTTATCTAACTCCGCTTCACCAGACGAGAGTTGAGCGTCATAAGTCAAAGTATAGCGATCGCCGACCATCAGTCGCTGTTCGTCTACCAATTGGAGACAAAAGTCTTCCACATTCAACGGTTCGGGATTAAACTGAAGTTCGCCAGCTTGGGCTTTATTAAACGTGAGAACCTCTTCCACAAGCTGAGCCATCTGCTTGACGCCCATTTGAATCCGGTCTAAATAAGTTTGTTGTTTCTCCTGTGATAACTGATCACTGTACCGTTTCAGGAGTTCTGTTGAGGTTAAAATTACTGCCAAGGGTGTGCGGTATTCGTGGGAAATCATTGCCACAATCCGAGATTTCAGTTCACTTAATTCCTGTTCAGCGATTAAGGCTTTGCGAATTTCGGCTTCGGCTTTTTGGCGTTCGGCGACTTCCGTTGCCAGTTTAACCCGTTCTAGTTCTAGGGCTTGGGCTTGACGGCGTTCGCTGATATCGCAAAATACTAAAACCGCACCCTTGATATCATCATCGTTGGGGCGCATTAAGGAAACATGATCTACGATTGGCGTCTTGGTTCCATCTCTGGCAATTAACAGGCGATTATGTCCTTGATTCAGGACAGGTTCACCCCGCAGCAGTAGCATCACTGGGTTTTCCACAACTGTATTCGTGGCTTCATTGAGAATTTGCACGACTTCAGTAATGGGTTTGCCCATCGCTTCAGTAGACAACCAGCCCGTTACGGTTTGGGCGATAGGATTCATATAAGTAATGCCGCCCATTGCATCCGTTGCCACTACCGCATCATGGGTTGAGTCGAGAATCGTCGAGAGAAATTCCTCGCGTTCGATTAACTGCTGTTGGGTTTGATGCTTATAAAGCGCGATTTCGATCGTAATCCCTAAATCTCGTTGATTAAAGGGCTTGACAATATAGCCAAATGGCTCTGTCACTTTAGCACGCGCCAAGGTAGCCGCCTCGGAGTGAGCCGTCAGGTAGATGACAGGTATTTTAAATTGGCTGCGAATTTGATCGGCGGCTTCAATTCCATCCATTTCTCGGTGTTTGAGAACAATATCCATCAACACCAGATCTGGATGAGTTTCAGCGACTTTAGCGAGGGCGGCTGTACCAGAATTGGCAATATCCACCACGTCGTAACTCAGTCGTTTGAGTTGACCAGCAATGGCTTGAGCAGTAATAATTTCATCTTCGACAACTAGAATCTTTGCCCTTGCCACACCACTATTGCTCATATATATTGCACAGCTTGAACGGAACCCCGACTAAATCAAAGATTCTAGTCGGGGATTCTCCCCTGCTGTTACCACGAAGAGCCGCCGTTCTCGGTGGGTATCAGGAACTTGGGTCCTTTATACCCCTCCCTGCCATTTCTGCTAGGAAGTTAAGACTAGTCATTGACAAGAATCCCCCGTCTGTCACTCGGGGGAGGATCAACAGAGGACACCAAGTTTGATAACAGATGCTATGAAATTGTTGATGTATTGGTTACCACCTCAAGATCCTGGGCAGTCTTGCCATTTTTATTATTGGTATGACCATTGCCATTACGAGGCTGAAGCACACCATATCCGCCGTGATTTCGTTCATAGATGACGTTAATCTCATCGGTTTTCGCATTCCGGAACATATAGAAGTCGTGATCGACCAGTTGAAGCTGTTCCAAGGCTTCTTCAATGGTCATCGGCGGCATGGCGAAATATTTCATCCGCACGACTTCTGTGGGCAGTTCGGGAGCGCGATCGCCAATTAAATCCTCAGCCACAGGTGCTTCATGAATAACAGCGGCTGTTTTCGGTTGTGCCTGTGTTTTCTTTTGCAGCTTTTCTTTGTATTTACGCAGTTGACGCTGAATCTTATCTGCCACCAGATCGATACTGGCATACAAGTCTTCGCTACTCTCCTGGGCACGAATTACGGTTTTATTGGCATATATGGTAACTTCGGCAGTTTGCTTCGTGCTGATCCGAGGATTACGGGCAACAGAGAGATGCACGTCTACCTCAGTCGTCATATTCTGAAAGTGATTGACCGCTTTTTCTATCTTTTGATTAACATATTCTCGAATTGCATCAGTGATTTCAATGTTCTTGCCCTGGATCACAAGCTTCATACTGACTACTCCGTCCTGTAGTATTGTGTCGTAATAGAGCAGAGCTAGGGCTGGTCTTAGCTGCTCTTGGAGGATACTTCTATTGTAAGGCTGAGTGTGGATAACTTCTGGATGTAAGCAGCAATACTTTACGTAAGTTTGTTCTCTGATATATTCCTTAACCAGGGAATAAGGTATAAATGGCACAAAATGGGGACAAGGAATGCCCAGACGTAGGATTCTACGTCTGGAACAGTCAAGCGGCGCGGGTTGAGTGGCCTCTTCCCCAATAGAGGGAGATGAGGGAGTCAACGGAGGTGTTAACCCAAAATACAACCTGTCCGAGGCGGTAATTCTATCGCCAAATTGTTTTGATTCCAGGTGAAGCTGGCGTCGCCGTACAGGATTTGACGACGTGGTGATAATTCTGGCGGCGCCTCAACCTGAACTTGGGTGGTTGTCATTCCTGCATTGACGGCAATAATTAACTCATCTGCCTCAAGTTGGCGGGCGAAAATATACGTCATTCCCTCGGCAAAGAGCACTTTATAGCTACCTGTACGCAGGGCGGGGTGATGATGACGTAGGGCAATAAGCTGACGGTGACAATCGAGAATCTCTTGATTCCATTGAGATTCTAAGGGAAAACCCCGTCGGGAGTCAGGATCTAATGCGCCGGGTAAACCGACTTCATCTCCATAGTAGATGCTGGGGGCGCCGAGAAAGGTAAACAGTAATAGGGTAGCTAGCTTAACGCTTTCGATCGCTTCGGCGGATGGATTTTTCTTCCCGCCACTGGCAATGGATAGCAGTCGGGCTGTATCATGACTGGCTAGCAGGTTGAGTTGGGTGAGTTGAATTTCCCAGGGGTATAGCTGCAACAGATGCTCGATTTTAGCGGCATAACCCGGTGCATCTAGGGGAGGATAGGGTTCGTAAGAGGGTTGTTCTACGTATGCGTGAACCACGCGATCGCCTGCGGTAAAGGCGATGGTGGGTCCGGTGAATAGGTAGTTCATTACCCCGTCAAATTGAGTCCCATCTAGCCACTGACTCGAGTCTACCCACACTTCGCCGACAATATAGGCATCTGGGTTAATGGCTTTGACGCGATCGCGAAATTCTTGCCAAAATCCTGGCGCTTCAATCTCATACGCGACATCTAAGCGCCAACCATCGACGCCGAGTTTAATCCAATGTTCGGCAACCTGCATAATATATTCCCGCACGTCGGGATTATCATGGTTGAATTCGGGTAACGCCCGATTGCCTTCCCAACCGACATAGTTAGCTGGTTTGCTGCCATCATAGGCTGATAGGGGCCAGCGTTCAATCTTGAACCAATCTAACCACGGCGAATAAGGACCATTTTCGAGAATGTCATGGAAGAAGAAGAAGCCGCGACTTGCATGATTAAATACACCATCCAGGACGACTTTCATCTCCCGCTGATGACATTTCTCTAAGAGTGTCATGAATGTACCATTCCCCCCTAATACTGGGTCGATCTGATAATAATCGTGAGTGTGGTAACGGTGGTTACTGGCGGATTGAAAGATGGGGGTAAAGTAAATGGCGTTAACGCCTAAATCTTGCAAATAATCGAGTTTTTCCATTACGCCCCACAGATCTCCGCCCTTATAACCTTGTAAGGTGGGCAGGGCATCCCAGGGTTCTAAGGGAAGTGTTTTAGCCACTTGCGAACGGGGTGGATGACCCTTGGCGAAGCGATCCGGGAATATTTGATAGAAGACGGCGTGCTTCACCCAATCTGGCGTCTGAATCTGCATTGATAATGGTCTAGCTCTTCTCTACTAGAGTACAAGTATGGCTCGCTAAATACGATTTATGTTATTGAAGTTAGTATTTTACCCGAAAACTGTCTTTAAGCCAAAGAAAAACTTATGTAACGAAATCCAATGATTTCAATTGTGCCAATGATAAAACCGTTCAAGGAATACTGTCTGGATTTCTGGATTACTCACCTACCTAGTTCCTTATGGAGTGAATATTCATGGGCAGTATATCAGTCGCTCCCGACAACGATGATGGAATCTTGATAAAATGCATATTTAACTCGAATTTTTTGTCACCTGTCAAAAGTCGTATATTTTTAATTTCAAGAACGGCGTGAGAATCCCAATCCCCGTGAAAAGGATTGGGATTCTCAGATGGTTTAAGCCGCCATCATCATCTGCTTAGCGGTACTAATTTCCTCAGATGTAGTTTTACGCCATCCTTCAATATTGAGTTCTTGCAACACATCTTTTCCGGCTGGAGTCGTATTCATATCTAAAAGAATACGTTCTAATTGACTCTTATGATCCATGGCATTTGGACTAATATAGATACCATGAAAGATGACCTTTTCTTCCGATTCAGCAAAGGCATTAACCATCGCCTTGGTATTGGCTGAGAGTTCCTTGTATGTGTCTTTATAGACAATGCCGAAAGGGGCTTCGTTTTTGGACACGCTATTGACAACTCCTAACCAGGAGGATTTATCCAAAATTTGTGCCGGTGCAATTCCTTTTTCTTTGAGGCTATGTAAAGCAACCTTACTCGGTAGCATACTTATGACAGTGGCAATAGTTTTCCCTTGCAGTGACTCTAAGGTGGGATTGGCGATATCCTGATTGGCAATATACACGACTTCATCATAGAGATTGGTCGGACGAACTACAGCAGAAAAGCCTTGTTGTTCCCGCAGACGGATACTATCAGCAGGGTTAGCATAGACGATATCGGCTTGCTCTAGATGTTGATGAAAATCCTGGAAATCCAGCGAAACATCTAAATGTACTTTGACATCAAGCTGATTATTTAAATACTGGACAAACCGAAACCATCGATCCGGTTTCTTGGCTGTATCGTGGGGACAGATCATCAGGGTTAACTTGTTCATGGAGGGGTCTATTTTCTACGTACATTGGCGGAAGAGAATTCTTGTCTTCCTCTGATTCCTTTTTTCATGGAAATTTGACCCAATCAGGAACGTGAATTATTGCTTTTATTCATAAAACGGCATCAGGGGTATAGAGTGAGATATATTAACCGATGAATTAAGCTGTCATGGCGTTAAAGTGAGGAGAAGTAGCGGGACGCTTGGTCACACTATATAGATTTCGTAATTCTTGACAATAAGATTTAAATGACGAACATTTATCGGTGACTAGCTAACTTAGTGGCTAAACCCGCCCCTACAGTAGATAAAAACCTATACAAAATAACGAGCTAGACCCTCGCACTACAACCGTTCCCGGTTCCCTATTCTCACAACAATACTTATTCAAAAGCCCCTAATTATTACTGATTACCTAATCCCATTCAGGACCCGTCAATGTGCCTCGCAGACGCCAATTTCCTTGGGGAGAAAACACGTCTAAAAGACCACTATTTAATTCTTGCTGAACATAAGGACTATCCAACACCGCCCAATCATCGAGAATTCGCTCTTTGCCATTAATCTGAGCTACACCCGCCCCTCGATTGGGTTGATAGGTCATCTGTAAGCGATCGCCAGCTAAACTGGTATAGGTAAGCTGACCCATTGTCTCCCAGGAGCGATCGCGAATCTCTGTTTGGTCAAGGGCTTGCTGTAAAGCCTCGATTGTGGGATAATCATCAACACTGGCTACATCGGTAATCCAAGCGGTATTCCTGCCGATTGCCGCTAAAACTTGGTAATCAGAATATTTCTCTGATACCTGACTTTGCCAGTCTATCTTTTCACCCCAAGGACGGGCGCAAAGGAAGGTATTCTCAATTCGCCAAATGTACCAATCCCTATAGCGCTGAGGTTTCCCATATCGAGTCGGTAAAACCAGGTGAGAACGCCCCAGTACATCGGCGGCTTTATCTTGTGGATTTAATCGTAACTGATAAATTACTGCACCCTTTTCTTGGACGTACTGATCTCCTGGAGAACGCCCTGTCGCCATGGCGGAATGATAGGTTCCTCCCAAACTAACAACGGCATTATTTTGCCCCTTTGGATCACGGATGACTAATTTATAGGTAGCATATTGGGCATTAATGGTGCCTTTGACTTGGTAAGAACGACTGGGGTCAATTAATGTACCCAAACTATAATCTTGAGTCACATAAAATGTTTCCCAAAATCGGTTGTCTTGGTGATAACTATAATAACCAGGATGACTGGCTTTAAGCTGAAAGGGTAATTTTATCTCCTTACGGGCAATCGCTCTCAATTGAGGCGGCGGACGATAATCACTCAACGCGGCAGGTAATGCTACCCTAGTAACACCACGATCCATACGCTCGACAGGTGTCAAACTATCCCCCCACCAAATCCAAGCCACCCCACTCAAACCACTATCATCCCACGTCCCCCGATCAAAACCACGACTTTCTGCACCGCCTGCGGTTCCCCAACTGAAGCGCACCGCCATATTGACGGCGTACCAATCTAATGCGGCTTTTGCCAACTGGCGCAGTTCAGGAGTATCGGCAAAATCATAGAGATTTAGCAAACCTGCGATCGCATAACCATAATACGTCGAAGAATGAAACTCTCCCTGTCCAATCGTCAGGAACTTATTCAATTCTGCCCTAAGCCAAGCCTCATTTGTCGCCGCCGTCGCCGGGAGAGGCGTAGGGAAACCACTTCCATCCATCAGCGCTAAACCGGAAATACGCTGCATGAACTGATGGTTTTCTGTACCCTGTTCCAGCCACTCCCGCACACGCGGCGAATCCACCATACTACGGTAAGAGGATTGTACCGCTTTGGGCATGGTATCTCGAAATAAGAAGAAGATACGAATATCGTAGGGGCTGCGGAAGTGATAAAGATCAGGTTTTCCTTCATCTAAACCTAAGAGTATATCCCAGGTTTGCTGGCGATCGTATTGTTCCCCTAAGCTGAGGCGGGCAAGAATGACTGGAAGTAGGTATTTATGGGGGTCACTAATCGTGCGAGTACGCCACCAGGTATCCAATCCCTGCAAATCCTCCGCCGCCACCTTTTCCCGAATTGCCAAACTCCGCGCCCGAAATGCGGCTTCTGCTTCCCCTTCATCTAAAATACGCTCTTTGAGCAGGGTTTGGGACCGTCCAACTCCTCCCCATTGCCACTCAGACAACAGGGCTCGACTCAGGGGAAAATCTGCCGCCCAATCCGCCGTACCGATAAGTGCGGTAAGAGTTGTCAGCGCTAGAACTAGGACTTTGACTTTCATGATATCTAGCTATCTCGAATTGCTGGAACCGTCGCTAGGGTTTGGGCTGATTTTTTCATGGCTTCAATGTCAGACGGTAACCAGGAACGGGTATCTCGGCAATGATGAGCCGCAAGTAATCCCCATAACCGTCGCGGTGTGAGAATCGGCACAACTAAATTGGCATGTACTTTGAGGCTCCGCAAAAAGTCGCGGTGACAGGGATCGATGGGTTCGGTTTCAATATCTGCGATCGCTCTTACCCGTCCTGCATAATACAACTGGGCATACTCGTCATTAAAGCATTCATCGCCCCCTGTCGAGCCGAAGATAGAGTATTTGGGAGAACTTAATGACTCGAAGGTGACCTGACCTTTCCACTCGTGATAGAAATAATAAAGAACCACGCGATCGACTGCCAAGATGTCTCGCAGATAGTCAGTCGTTCCTTGAATTAGCGTATCCCGTGCCAAATTCTTAGCCAGACGGTCAGCAAAGGATCGTAAACCTGGATCACCAGTGGTCATCGATTGATCAGAATCAGAGTTGGTTTGGGGATTCCCTGGCACTGGCTGATTCATGTTAAGTCCCAATTATTGGTTACACTTGCTATTTTATCCCTATCTCCCCCATCTCCGGGAACCCCCTGCACGCCCGCTCAATATCACTGCGAATCAGAGCGCGATCGCAGATAATTGATTAGCAAAGCTGCCATGGAAAACACACACAGGCTTTTCCACACAAATAACCACCAAGGACGCCACCAGGCTCCTGTCTGCACTTCGATGATATCCGATAGTCCAAAGAAAAAGAAGGTGAGGAAAGCCATGAGTGCTTGATATCGCTCTGTTCCCGAATGGCGAATGATGCGGACTCCAAATCCGAGTGCGATCGCTATCCAAATCCCCGCCTCGATATAATTCCCCTTTTGGTAAATAGCTTCTAGCAGCTTAACTTGAGCGGCTGCCTGTTGGGGACTCGTCGGTTCCGAAAACGTTAACCCTGTCCAAATTCCTAAACTTACCAATAGGAAAAATAAGATGATCAGCCTTATCTTAGCAGCGTTAGTAATAGCAAAATGGTTTAGTTTAGTTGGTTTTTTGCTCATTACTTTCACACTCCACTCATTCAAAATGGTTTATTTATTAACTTATGAATAAGGGCGGGTTTTGTTGTTCATTATTTTGTCTATAGCTAGTTGAATAGGCTAAATCCGCCCCTACAATTGACTCATGAATTAGCCAGGAATTGTTACCGTAAACGTTGTGCCAACTTCAGGTTCGCTGGTCACGCTAATGTTACCGCCATGTACGCTAACACAAGTTTGGGCAACCGTTAACCCTAATCCTGAACCCGGAATACTATCAATATTTGTTCCCCGGTGGAAGGCTTTAAATATATGGGGAATATCATCAACCGGAATACCAATTCCTCGATCGCAAACTTGAAAAATTACCTCAGTTGCTGTGCAATTTATCCGAAAATCAATAGTGCCACCTTGCGGAGAATATTTAATTGCATTCGTCAGTAAATTGCTCAAAATAGAACGCAGCATATTTTTATCTAAACAGGCGCTGCCACAGTCGGCATTTATAACACAATTTAGAACATGTTGATGGTCAGGGTTAAGCGGTATATCAGCCAAAATATCTTGACAAAACTTTTCCAGCTCAACCTGCGTCGGCTGGAAATCCAATTGTCCCGTTTCAGCACGATTAATTGTGAGAATGTTATCTAACATTTGCCGTAGGCGTTGAGTCGCACCTTCAATACGTTGCAGATTTCTGAGTTTTTTATCAGGAGAAAATTTATCAGGGCAAAGTTGTAGGAGTTGAACGGAGGCTAAAATTGTACTCAAGGGAGTGCGAAATTCATGAGACACTAACGAAAAAAAGCGTAGCTGGAGTTGACTCAGTTCTTGCTGGCGTTCGAGTTGGCGACGCATTTCTTCGGCTTGTTTGCGCTCAGTGATATCAATGCCAATACCAATGAGATACTTAACTGCACTGTTGTCATCTAGCAGGACTGTATTGTACCAGGAAATTAGGCGACGATTACCATCTCGTGCGAGCCAGTAATTTTCATGCTGGTTGGTAAAGTGGAAATCGGAAGAGTATAGCGCATCTGCTATATCAGCTTTAGTCTCCTTTCTGGTTTATTCAAAAAATTGGCTATGAAAATCTTGTTCGTGGAAGACGATATACCGCTCGCGGAAGCACTCACAGAGGCGCTTATCGATCAGCATTATGATGTGGATGTTGTCAATGATGGGGAAGCAGGCTGGCAACAAGCGATCAGCCTTTATTATGACTTAATTTTGCTCGATGTCATGCTACCTAAGTTAGATGGTGTCAGTTTGTGCCGACGTCTGCGTGCTGATGGCTATCACGGCTCGATCCTGATGATCACAGCCCTTGACACCAGCACGGATAAGGTGAACAGTTTAGATGCAGGCGCTGATGACTATGTGGTCAAACCCGTTGATTTGCCAGAACTCTTAGCTCGCATTCGAGCGCTGTTGAGGCGGGGAGGATGTTCAGTACCGCCAGTGCTAGAGTGGGAGCGCTTACAGCTCGATCCCAGCCGTCATGAAGTAACTTATAATCAACAGCCTGTACATTTAACCCCAAAGGAATATTCCTGTCTAGAATTATTTTTGCGAAATAGTCAGCGTATCATCAACCGCGAGTTTATCATTGAACATTTGTGGTCATCAGAGGCAAGCCCTTTTGAAGATACCGTTAAAGCCCACATTAAGAGCTTGCGTCACAAACTCAAAGCGGTGGGAGCGCCCGATGACTTGATTGAGACGGTTCACAGTTTTGGTTATCGATTGAAACCCTTTTCTTAATCTTCTCTTTAACTAAATCACTAAATTTCCTTTGTCATTCCCCAAATTTTTTACGTTTAACCTGTAAAGTCTGTAGTGGTCATTGAGTCATGACCGATAGGGGTATTCCCGTTTTTGACTGGATGTCCTCTAATTTCAGTGTTTCCGTATGACGACAGCTCCATTCTTATCTCAGCAGGTAAACCATCAAGTTGAGGAAATGAACAATGTCTAAATCACTGTCTAAAGCGGTTGTAGACTTGGGACTACGATTAGTGAATGAAGAAATTGACAATGCACTGGCAGTTTATGGTGATGAGCTCTACAACGAACTGTTTGCCCAGCCTGATGTCCGTCAACGACTCGTTGACTACGTGATGGCAGCAATTCCTGAAGCTTATACCCAGGCAAAGAAAACGACGAACGGTTCTGTATCCACGAAAATTCCTTACCATTCCTTAGAACTGCGTTTGCGGGTTGAAACCTATGCTCATTGGGGAATAGAGTACCTTCTACACACTCAATCAGACTGGCAACCTCCCTCGTCCCTAACCAATGCTCAATTCTATACCTTGCCTTGGAGCCATACCTATCTTTTTGCGCCAGCCTTTTCATAAGGAAAGCTGTTCTTGAGACAACTTACGGATAAGCTGTTGGACATTTTGGGCAAAGTAAATAGGGGATTGAAGGTGTTTTAGCTGATTAAGTATCTGATTCAGTTTCAGCGAGGACAAAAAGGTAGAAAGCAGAAGGCAGAGGGTAGAAGGCTCTATGCTTTTGGTATCTGCTTTTTTGTCTAGTTTTGACGGAGTGGTATCGGAAACAGCTCTGCCCTAGTCTTCTGCAGTCAAACTTGTGGATAAAGCTTTTTGGTAATCCTTTATTCTGCTTCTAAGTAAGAATTGTGACCAACTGATAACATTACGGGGGTTATTGATGATGACTCAACTATTTTCTTCTCGGCTCAATGACATTAGTAATCTTATGCTTTGTTACTACACCAATGGAACAGGCAAAACCTTAATTGCTCGGATTACCAATATCCCAAGTTATTTAGCACGATTAGCCGAGAATTTTTCCGCTAAAAGCGTCTGCGTAAATCACACTTGGTTCAATTTGGCGAATGGGGTTGGGGGAATCATAAACGATTAATAGCGCATCGGATTCTCCTAAACAGGGAAACAAGGCTAAACCTTCGGCGTGATCGCATCCTGGGGTAAAGGGTAAGTCAAACAGACTCTCTAGCTCTCCTGAGGCTTGCCCAGTGATACTATCGGCTGAACGGTCTAAAATAGACTTGAGGCGAAATACATTGATAGCGCCTTCTAAATCCATTGTCGGTCCAGCGAGAATCAACAAATCGTCTCCTTGCCAACAGAGTTCCCGCACGCCTAAACCATTAAGATCGATAAAGTGCTTGAGATAGCGTCTGCCGTTTTCACCGATATTCTGAAGGGTTAATATCCCCGGTGCAGTTTCAGCCACTTTGATTTCTATGATAACTGCCCAACCCCTGAGAACCGGACCCCGACAGCCCAAAAACACGCGATCGCCACGCACCGCCAATCCTTCAATATCTAAGCCATTATCCTTACTGGGTAAGGGATGGGTGACAAACGGACCCAAGTGAATATCGTCAATTAAGGCGTCCATGAGAATATTACTCGCTTCTGTCTTTTGTAGACAGGCGGCGGTCAATTTCTTATCAGGATTATCCGGGAGAGAAGATACTTTTAATAATTCGCCATTCACCAGAGGAATACGAATCAGTAAATATCGATTCACATCGGTTTTAATTGTGGCAAGGCGTTGTATGTCTTTTTCTAAGTTTTTCCCTTTAGGTTTGCCACGTTTAGTGCTGTGGGAACCTGTTATCCAAAGATAATTATCGTCATGATCGATTCCTTCAATATCGATTTCATCATCTTGATTAAATAGTTCAATGAAATCTCCTACATAATAGGATTGGTGATTACCAAAAACACAAGGTTCGATCAGAGAAAGACGTTCTACATTTAACCCGTCATCGGAACCTAGCCACAAATTGCCATCCGGTGTGAACGTGGTGGCTGAGAGTTCGTTAAGTAGGTCTTCATCGGAGGAATTAAAGCGTAAAAGGACGCGGCTGAGCAAAAAGGGATTGGACATAATTAGTGATTGGTGATTGGTGATTAGGTATTGGTGATTAAGGTGCGTATTTTTTCACAAAGTCAATGATTCTTATTCCCACCAGTACCTCAAGCCCTCTGGAGAAAATTTAAAGTACCAATGTTGAGGGCAAAGTATGGAAAGCCCTCACAGTAACCACGATTTGTTAGCAAAATCAGCCGGCTTTTCACTTTCCTTTTGAATCGGTCGTCCTAGAGTGCGGGCTTGAGGACGCTTGGTTTCTAAAGGTCGTTTGGTCTCTACAGGTCGCTTTTGATTTACTTTGGTCGCTTCATTCTCTTGTTTAAGTGTATCAACCTCCTGGATCAATTTCTCATTGGCTTGGGCAAGTTGAACGGCGGCTTTTTTGGCTTGATCAAACTCACTCTTGAGATGATTAATTTTCTTTAACTCATTTTGTAATTGTTCAACAGATTCTTGCTGCTGCTGCAATTGTGTTTCTAATTCCGTAATTTGTTTTTTTAAATCACGTTCTCGTTGCTCAGCTTGTGCTAAACTATCTTTTAAATCAACCAAAGTGGTTTCTTGGTTTTGAGCTTCCTCCAGTGCTTGCCTCAATTCCGCAACGGTGGCTTCTAGGTCAGCTTTTGTCGGATTTGAGCTTCTTGTTGTACTGGTTCTCCGGCTAGTTGCCATAGTTGATGTCTCCTCTGTTTCAGTATTCGGTTCGTCGGTATCGTCAACATTTTGCTGATTCGGGGATGGCGATTTTTCCACTTCTTCCCGTAGCAAATCAGTTAAACGTTTTTTAGTCATTAGCACCCCCAATTATGGTGTATTTCATCCGCCACGCGGCGATAATCAGCTTGAGCTTCACGGGCATTTTCTCCCCGCCATTGAGTAATCGGTATCCCCTGTAGGGCGGCGCGTTCATGGGCTTTATACGCCCGAATAAACGTCCCGAATGCAGGAACGCCGAGTTCCCGGAGTGTGGTTTGAGCTTCTAAAGCTTCCCGGCGACTACGAGAGTCTACCCGGGTTAAGAGTACCCGATGGGAGGTTCCCACAGGCGCGATCGCACGGCGCACGGTTTCCATCAAAACCGCTAAATCCATGGGTGCGGGAGGTGTGGGTAAAACAATATAATCTGCGATCGCGACAACTGCATTCAAAGCTTGCGATCGCAGCGCAGGCGGCGTATCCACAACGGCTAACTCGTAGCCTTTCAGGGTTTGCAGGCGACTCAAGAGTTGAGGATTGGTTTCTTTAGCGACATCAAACCCGATTTTTCCCTCACTCCGTTCCACCCACCAACTCGCTGAACCTTGCGGATCAGTATCCACTAATAAAACCTGTTTCTTCTCCGCTAGTACGGCGGCTAAGTTGATTGAGGTCGTGGTTTTGCCCACACCTCCCTTACCATTAATAATAGCGATTATGCTGGTCATTCGTCATTTGTTTATGTCATTTGTCATTCGTTTATGTTATTTGGTAGGGGCGGGTTTAGTGACATCTGGGTCATTGGAAACAATAGGGGTGAAACCCGCCCCTACACAGGTTTTATTGCTTTGGGCAATGCTCCTTGCATCTTACTTAACCACTCAATTAAATTTTCTAACTGTTTGTTAGCTTTGAGGACGCCTAATCCCCGTACTGTTACTTTACCAGGAGAATAGACAAAGCGCGATCGCAAATTTTCGGGTAAGTTCTCTTTCAATAGATTCCACGCCGGTTCCTCCATGGGCGTTTCCAGAACAATGTGCTGTTTCCCTTCGGGTTTAATTCGACTAAATCCTAGAGACTTCGCCACCTGTTTGAGTTGTACAATCCGCAATAATTGCTCAACGGGTGCGGGTAAAGAACCATAGCGATCATTCCAATCAGCCGCAATTTGGGCTAACTCCGACGGGGTATTCGCAGCCGCCACTGTCCGATACGCACTCATTTTTTGCTCCAAATCGGGAATATAATCAGCCGGGATAAAGGCGGTGATATTCAAGTCAATCTGCGTATCATCCACTTGGGGAATTTCTTGACCCTGAATCTCGCGAATGGCTTCTTGCAGCATTTCCATATACAAATCAAAGCCAATCACATCCATTTGTCCCGACTGTTCCGCCCCTAGAAGATTTCCCACCCCCCGGATTTCCATATCCCGCGTCGCGAGTTGATATCCCGAACCCAACTGAGTAAACTCCTGAATCGCCCGTAAGCGCTTGCGAGCAGGGTCAGAAAGCGTTTCTCGCTTCGGATAGAATAACCAAGCGTGTGCTTGAACCCCAGATCGCCCGACTCGTCCCCGCAGTTGGTAGAGTTGGGCTAGACCAAAGCGTTGGGCGTCTTCAATCAGGATAGTATTCACTCGCGGAATATCTAACCCCGATTCAATAATAGTGGTACAAATAAGGATATCCGCATCCCCGTTACTAAAGGTGAGCATTGTCGCTTCTAATTCCCCTTCTGGCATTTGCCCATGGGCGATAGCCAATCTCGCCGCTGGTATCATTTCCCGCAGTTTAGTGGCTACTTCTTCAATTCCCTCGACTCGGGGAACAACATAGAACACCTGTCCCCCTCGATCTAATTCCGTGCGAATTGCGGTACGAACCGCTTCTGGATCATAAGGGGCTAAATGGGTTTTAATGGGACGCCGGGAAGGGGGTGGTGTGGTAATTAAACTCATTTCCCGCACCCCAGATAGGGACATATATAAAGTACGGGGAATGGGTGTAGCGGTTAAGGTAAGCACATCGACTTGAGTTTTTAGAGCTTTAATTTTCTCCTTTTGGTTCACCCCAAATCGCTGTTCTTCATCAATGACTAACATACCTAAGTCGCGGAATGTTACACCTTTTCCTAATAATTGATGGGTACCCACAACAACATCTAATTCCCCAGTATTGAGGCGGCGCTGAATCTCCTTGCGTTCCTGAGCGGTGCGGAAACGGTTGAGTAATCCCACATGAATGGGATAGGGAGCAAAGCGTTCTTTGAGGGTGTGGTAATGTTGTTGAGTCAGAATCGTGGTTGGGGCGAGGAAGGCGACTTGTTTGCCGGAGGTAATCACTTTAAAAATTGCCCGCAATGCCACCTCGGTTTTCCCAAACCCCACATCCCCACAAACCAAGCGATCCATGGGGCGCTCGCTCTCTAAATCTCGCTTCACATCTTGCACCGCCTTGAGTTGATCTGGGGTGGGTTGGTAGGGAAATGACTCCTCTAGTTCATCTTGCCAAGGGGAATCCACGGGAAACGCATAACCGGAACGTTGACTGCGTTGGGCATAGAGCTTGAGTAAATCAACCGCCAGTTTCTTAATGCTTTTGCGAACCCGACTTTTGGTCTTTTCCCAGGCTTTGCTGGACATTTTATTCAGTTGGGGCGCAGGGCTATCGGCGCTGCGATAGCGA
The DNA here is from genome assembly GCF_046565525.1 of Coleofasciculus sp. Lineage (NCBI taxonomy): Bacteria > Bacillati > Cyanobacteriota > Cyanophyceae > Coleofasciculales > Coleofasciculaceae > Coleofasciculus > Coleofasciculus sp. The sequence continues at coordinate 89,331 of NZ_JBKHUP010000010.1, forward strand.
GACAAAACCCCCACCTGATCGGCGGCTACTCGCAATAATCCATCGGCATATTGTAAAACTAGATATTCACGGGTTTCATGGTTAAGGGTGAGGCTTTCTAGCTTGACAAATTTACCAATCCCGTGGTTTTTATGTACCACATAATCCCCAGGGGTTAACTTATTCGGGTCAACCTGTTTCGAGGCGGCGCGGCGTCGTTTACGCACATAACTGGGGGTGGCGAGGGTATGCTGCCCAAAAAACTCGCGATCGGTAATGACAACAAGGCGAAACGTAGGCAGGATAAAGCCTTCGAGTTCAGCTAATCCGGAATATTTGACCGCCACGGGTGTTTTCTGGCTTTGCAGTTTATCAATGGCGGGATAGTCACGGGGATTAGGAACAAATTGGGCGGGACAATCATGTTCCTGTAGAAGAGAGACAGAACGACTAGGTTGAGCAGAAATCAGCCAAACCGAAAACTTGCGATCGCGTTCACTGCGGACAATTTCTGCAAGTTTGGCAAATTGGTGCGGTGTTGCGGGAATGGGGCGGCTGGCTAAATTTACCGCTTTGTCATTGGTTGCTTCTGCCAGTTCTGATAAATAGACTGCAAAAACGTGCCATGGCGCGTCTGGGTCAAATTGACGATGCAGAGGGGGAAGGGGATGGGCAAGGGTTTCTAAATGTTCTTGGGCGTGTTCCACCCAGCGATCGCAATGGGCGCGACATTGTTCGGGTTCGTCAATGGCAATAACGATATTATCGGGTAAATAATCCAATAGAGAGGCGGGTTTTTCAAAGGCAATACCCAAGAAGCGGCGACTCCCTTCCAGATGTCCCCCGGCTTGCCAAAGTGCCTGTTCCTCTTCCTCTAGATGGATTTGAACCTGTTGAACTTGGGTATCACTGAGGGCATCGGTAATAATGGGGCTAAAATCAGTAGGGGTAAGTACCAGTTGCTCAATTTTATCTAGGGAGCGTTGGGTCGCGGGGTCAAATTCGCGCAGTTGTTCGAGTTCATCCCCAAACCATTCCAAACGCACCGGTAATTCAGCCGCAACTGGGAAAATATCCACAATATCACCGCGCCGACTCCACTGACCTTCCATTTCCACCAGTGGCACTCGATCATAACCCAAGCGTGCTAATTGTTGATCGATTTGTTTAGTGTCCCAACTTATGCCTCGGTTGATTGTCAGGCAGTAGGATGCCAAGGCGGCGACGGGTGGTAAATGGGGTTGGAGTGCCGCATGAGTGGCGACAATTGCCAGTCCCTTGTGTTTTGTCTGTCCATTGTCTTTTGAAGTCCCTGGGTTAGCCTGATCAGAACTTGACGAATGACCAATCACCAAATCGGCTAATACCTGCATTTGTCCCCAAGTCATTTCCGATTCTGGGTTAAAAGGTTCGTAGGGTGAGGCTTCTGAAGTGGGATAGAAATGAACCGTCTGCCAATTCATCGCTTCCAATTGCGCCGCCCAGCGACTAGCTTCTTCCAACGTGGCACAGACAACCAAAAGATTACGCCCTGCGGCTTGGGCGATGGCAGATGAGACTAACCCCTTAGGTAGACGAGCAATCCCATTCAGGTGCAAAGACGACTGACGATTCAGTTTAGAGAGGAGTTCACTCGTCAGAGGCGATCGCTCCAGAGTCCGAATGATAGAAGAGAATGCCATGATTCACCGCACGTTATTAGAAATAGACAACCCAAGCCGCCATCCATCGGCTTATCTCATTGTAGAAGCCTTGGTCGAGGCAGATTTACTCACTTATGAGTCAAAAAGAAATAATAATCGTCAAAAGAAGCCCCGACACCAAACCCCCAACCTGATTCACCCCACACCCAATCTCCCGATCAACCCCTCTGCGTCCCTCTGCGTGAACCTCTGCGTCCCTCTGCGTTAAAAAAACTATTCTATCGCCACCCTCAAACCTTGGTCAGGACGGGTTTCCTCCCATGGATAGGAGTCAAAAGGAACCCCGACACCAAACCGCAGACGCTTCTCGCATCACATCTCTACAGCCAAAACCCAGAACTCAAGTCATGCTTAATACTAGAACGTGAGGAATACATCCTCCCTCACTTGCCAGCCACTAAACCCATGTCCTCTGTCTCTCGCGAAATTGTCTTTATCCTCTTACTTATCGGACTCAATGGTATCTTTGCTATGTCAGAGATGGCGATTGTCGCCGCTCGCAAGGTGCGCCTGCAACAATTAGCTAATCAAGGTAATTCTAAAGCTCGCACGGCTTTGGAGTTGACTAATTCCCCGAATCAGTTCCTCTCCACAGTTCAGATTGGGATTACTCTGATTGGTATCCTCGCCGGTGCCTTTGGCGGTGCGACGATTGCCGAACAACTCGCTACCCAGTTGAAGGGGATTCCCCTACTTGCCACCCGGGCAGATGCGATCGCGTTATTTGTTGTCGTGGTGACGATTACCTACCTGTCTCTGGTTATCGGGGAACTGGTGCCTAAGCGATTGGCACTGAGTAACCCAGAATTAATCGCCACGGCGGTAGCGACACCGATGAAATTTTTGGCAAAACTCGCAGCGCCTGCGGTTCATTTATTAAGCTATTCCACGGAAACTGTATTGCACCTGTTGGACATAGCCCCTTCCCAAGAACCGACGGTAACTGAGGAAGAAATCAAGATTTTAATGCAGCAAGGCACAGAAGCAGGAACCTTTGAGAAAGTCGAACAAGACATGGTGCAGCGAGTATTTCGGTTAGATGATCAACGGGTTGGTGGCTTGATGACGCCTCGTCCCGATATTGTCTGGCTAAATTTAGACGATTCCTCGGAAATGAACCGCCATAAAATGATGACGAGTTCCCATACTCGTTTTCCGGTTTGTCAGGGTGGAATTGACAATGTGCTGGGTGTTGTGCAAGTCAATGCCTTACTTGCCCATTGTCTGGCGGGTTATCCTCTCGATCTAACCTGTTGCTTGCGGCAGCCATTATTTATCCCCGAAAGCACTAGGGCGCTGAAAGTACTGGAGTTATTCAAGCAATCAGGACCCCATTTGGCATTGGTGGTGGATGAGTATGGAATAATTCAAGGATTAGTGACACTCAATGATATTTTAGAAGCCATTATTGGTGAAATTCCCTCTTTTGATGATGCGGATGAGTTGCACGCGGTACAGCGGGAGGATGGTTCCTGGTTAGTTGATGGTATGTTATCCGTTGAAGAGTTCCGCAAACTATTTGGCATTGACGAGTTACCGGGAGAGCAACGGGGAAACTATCATACGTTAGGCGGTTTTGTGATTACTCATTTAGGTCGCATCCCTACTGCGGCTGAATATTTTGAATGGGGAGGGTTACGGTTTGAAGTGATGGATATGGATGGCAATCGGGTGGATAAGGTATTGGTGGCACCGTTGCAAAAAGAGTTTTATCCGCGTTCCAATGATGTGTATTGAAACTCATACCAAGTTGCATTCAAAGATATAACTTTCCCTCCCCCTGCTTCCAGACGCGCCATGGCACGTCTCTACATTGCTTCCCCTGCTTCCCCTGCTTTTCCTATTTACTATGTTTGAGCACAACTCGGTCTAAGGCGGGTGGGCATTGCCCACCCTACGGTAAATAGGAGGATGTCACCGAGTCTCGATATCGTACAAATGGCAGAGAGTGTGTAGTTTTTGTTTGACACGCTCACGCACATTCTCTGGCGACATGACTACGCAATCTCCCCCGTACCGCAAGACTTCTCGTTCCAACCAGAAGGGGTTTGATACGCGCCGTATGACCTGTCGTACCTCTCCGACAACTTCATTGCTAATGTCTTTCGCTCTCGGTTCGTAAGCTTTAACCATTCCTCGATAAAAGTGTAAGTACACTTTTAGGTGATCTAAGCCTTCACTGTGCCACTGTCCTTCAATCGGTTCAATCGCTTTGATTCGATCTAGGCGCAGACAGCGATTGTGTATGAGTTCTGGAAAGCTTGTATTTTTGAGGTCTTCTGTTTCTTCACACCAGATTTCTAGGTAAAAACGCTTTTCTTCAAAGGAAATTTCAGCGTAACGAACGGTGAACTCTAACTCTTGCTCTTGAGCGTTGTAGTAAAGCAGACGAAACGGTTGTTGGTGATTGATGTGTTGATCGACCCGGATTCGCCATGCTTCGCTAGGTTGGCTAGCTAGCTGCTGGAGGGATTGACGCACTGGATTCTCCAGGTTTCCCTGTTCTAGCAACAGACTTAAAAGCGTATGAGCTTCTCCGATGTAGCCTGAGTCAATGAGGACTTTGGTTGCTTGCTGTAGTGCAGCTACATGGGTTGAGTTTAGGTTGAGGGATTGTCCAACTTCAACTTGTTGCTGTGCGATCGCCACAATCAAACCTGACACACTGGGTTCTTTGCCCCAGAGGATGTTGAGGCGACGGGCGATCGCTTCGAGTTGCTCCTTGGTTCCTGGTGGAATTGACAGTGTTAGGGTTTCTTTTTTTCTGGGCATTCAAAAATGTACTTGCACTATTTTTATTTTTATGCCATGATGTTTTATGTAAGGGCATTATACCATCAATTCATCAAGTTTAAGTGTGGCTGCTGTCGCTAATCTTGACCCTGTTCAATGTTGCGTTTTATGAAGCGCACTGTTTACACACACCTACTGAATGAAAGGAAAGCAAGATGCTAAAACGCCGTCGGCTCCTGAACCGTGAGCCGGAAAGTTTAGATGAGCAATACTTTAAGGAGATTCGCCCCAAGCTGTACGAGTTACACGCTACTCATGGACAGTATGGAACACGCAAAGGGCGGACTCTGGCGGAACACCTTGACTCAGCCTGTCAGTTTGTCCTTACCGTCAGCAAAATTGCTAAGGTTCCTGAAGAGAAACGAGCTTGCATCCTTGCAGCAACGGCTGTTCATGATTTGAACAAACTGATAGAAGATGGGCGCAATGTCAAAACCTTAGCACGCGATCGCAACGTTCTCACCGAACAACTTGATCGTGCTGGTGTAAGTACACTGGTCAAAACCGATGAAGATCTTGAACTGATTCGCCGTCTGATTGAAAGCCATTCAGGTCATGGTAATAGCGATGGGATGCGGTTTGTTGCCGAAGATCCCCAAGTGAAAGACCAAATCAAACGCTGGGCGGCGATGCTGATTGGTGGGGATTTATTCGATTTGGAAATTCCTAAAGAAACGCGGATTCGTAAAGTCGAAAATGAATTAACCGTTGCTTTGGCTCGTCCTAGCCAGTTGTTTGAAGTGAGGTTATCAGAAGATCGGGGTTATCTAACTTCACTGTTACTATCTGCTTGTGAACAAGTCTTGCATAAGCGCGATTTGCATACCCTTGCCATTGACCCTGATGGACATATTTTTGCAGGTGAAGTCTTTCCTGAAGACGATTTAACCGTTGAGATTGCCAGCGCATGGCAGAAACAGATTGATCGGGTTTTTGGTGGCAATATTGAACAACTGGTTAAAGCCACTAAAGATGGAATTAAAGTCGATCCGCAAGCCATTCAACAGAATCTAGAAGGGGCGCTTGAGCAAGTCGAAATTTTGCTAACCCGGAAGCTGAGTGGCTACAAATCTGATAAAGTTGCACAAGATATTCAGAAGTACGGTAAAGATGCGGAAGAAGACGCGATCGCGGCGGCTCAATCTGTTGGATTAACTCCTGTAGCCACGGCTGATGAGTTTGCGCTTTCGGAAGGAATGAAAGCCGCCTATCTCAGCTATCGAGAAGCCGAACTTAGTCCTAAAGCGGCTTGGGATCGCATAGCTACCCAGGTTGGACTTTCTCCTGCACAACGTAGGGCTTTAGAACCATTCAACGCTCAATATGGGCGGAGTTTGTTTGCCGTTAAAGGGGTAGCCTGTGGGATAGAAAGCATTCGCGCCACGTTACAAGATTCATTTCAACTTCGACAAACTGAAGATGTTGATGTTTCAGAAGATTTGATAATAGCGGTCAGACGATTACTAAATTTTTCTAGTGCAACAGATTGGAAAAGGTTTGCAGAACTGACAGCTTATGTCGAGGCAAATCCGCGCCAGCGCTGTTCTCTGGGAGCAACTTCTGCTCAGGTTGATGAATTGATTTCTAACAAAATGCCACCGGGAACAAAAGTACAAGCGTTCTCAAATCGTCTTCCGGGTGGTATGAGTGCAGAACCTAAGCGACGGGCAGATAGTTTGGCATCCCTGGCTTATCAGCTAATGACAGTGGGGGCTAACTTTCCTAAAGCCAGCAAACAAGACCCACTTTACTTACACTTTGCCCTACCTAAAGGGTCAAGTCCTCAATTACAAGCCATTTGGCGAAAGTGGCTTCACGATACAGCAGCAACGAACGCAGAAGGAGGAACGGTAACAATCGATGAATTGCAATTATATCGAGATAACTTAATTGCGTTTAAAACCAATAAAGTTGTTGGGTTTGCATTACCAAAGCGTCCAGAGTTCACCTATTCTACTGTGACAATTCCGGTGGTTTGGGGTGATGTTAATAATTCAGTGGCGTTGCTCAAATCGTTACGCTTGGCTTTAGAACTATCCCTTGCCCCTGATTTTGGATTTCCCTTTATTCTCAGTGCTAATTTAGAAGTTGAGCCAGAGTGGGATGTTTTTGGCAGAGTGGAAGGAATTGCTTCGTCACTTCAACCGTTACTCGGCTCAGGCATTTATCAACGTCAAGGGCATTTATCTAAACAAGAACAGCAATTGGCTTTGACGGCTGAAGCGGTTTTAGAGCGTTTACAGTGTATTGGTCAATTAACGATTAATGTGGCTAGTCTTCAGAAAAAAGATGATTGCCTCTACGATTTAGCTCGCGCCGCTCAACGACCCCTAAATCTGTATTTTGTCCTATTGCGATGGATTTTACGAGAACAAGAGAACCCAAATCTAGAAGCAATATGGACTCGCATTTGTGAACCTTTAACCACACTACTGAAGAGTCTTATGTCAGAAGAACATGATCGCGTTTCACATTATCTCAAACAAGCCGCTCGTATTGCTGAAGTCGGCAAACTGCGGGGCAGTTCATTTCGTCGTACTGCTCAAGCTGAACCCTTTTCTGAATTCATTAAGGCTGTGCGATCGCGTAAATCTCACATGGATTGGGAAACGATTTTTGCGGCGCTGGTTCAGGACTATCACACTCGCCTTGATCGGATTCGAGAACATGGTGTTGGGGCAACGAAATATGAGCAAGTTAAACAGTTTTATCAAATTATAAGAGAACTGTTTGAAGAGGTTTATCATTCACGTCCAGAACGGCTTTTAACCGATAGCAAAACTCTGGAAGCCGCTTATCTGTTCTTTTTACAAGAAGCTCGTCAAGAATTAAAAGCCCAAACTAAACCAGCAAAACTTGTCAGTGACCAGTAATCAGTAATCAGTAATCAGTAATCAGTGATCAGTGATCAGTGATCAGTAATCAGTAATCAGTGATCAGTAATCAGTGATCAGTGATCAGTAATCAGTGATCAGTAATCAGTGATCAGTGATCAGTAATCAGTGACGGATTAAAACCCAAAACTAAACCAGCAACTGAAACTAAATCGGAGTAATTATCATGTCCCTTGAAACCCTAAAGCTATTTCTCGCATCCAGCTACGAAAACTTTCCTAAAGGACGCACTATAGGAGTTGTTGTCCTTCGCACCACGCAATCTGAAACGATTTTTCGCACGGAAGGTACAGGGGAACCGATGTGCAGTGAGTATGTTCAGGCTGGAATCGAGCATACCCAATCAATTCCTCGGTTGGTAATGACTAAGCGTAAGCAGGTTGCACCCGAACGGCGGCGAGGACGGGAATTTCTGCGATCGCACGAACTCCTCTACTCTGCACCCAAGAGCAATGCTCTTTGCGCTCTTAACACGAATGCACCTTGTGAAATGTGTATTGACTGTTTCCTCTATGGTTTTGCTGCTGGAGGGGAAGGCGCACAAAAAAGCCGGGTTTGGACAGAAGATGCTTTTAGTATTTTGCCTTCCACGGAATTAATTGGCGATCGCACGATCAACGCCATCTTTGAAAATGGAACGATGCGAGATGAAAAAGGTAATCCCTCAACTGCTCTCAATACCAGCGAATACATTAAACCGGGCGTTCATTTTCTTGATATTGTCACCCTCAAAGATGTAACCGCTGATGAGTTGCGCTATGCTCTCGGTAACATTCTACTGACTAGCCGTTATGGAGCGGTTTCGAGCCGCGTTGGACGGATGGAAAACCAGATTATCGGCGTCTTTGGTGGCATTGCTGAACTGCCAAGTTCTCTGGAATTGGTGCAGGGTGTTTACGACAAGCTGATTGCTGATGGAAAGGCTCTCGAACATCCGTTTAATACTGAAGCTTTAGTGTCGGTGACTCAATCCGTTATTGCTAATTGGACTAATAAACGAGGAATTTCTGTGCAACTGTCTGCTGAGGAACTGGATGCTCTGATTGCTGATGTCGATCGCCATTGGGATTTGACTGAACAGGAAACATTTCTCAAGCGACTCGATCAATCTTATGCACCCCTGCGCCAAGTGAAAAGTGAAGGGAAGAAAAAAGGACGAGGAAATAAACAGGAAGAGTAAGCGATGCAACAGTTAGAACTTTCGTTCATGTCCTCTGATATTAACCTACCGTTTCCAACCGCTCGTCTAATCGAGTTGTGGTGTGCTGAACCCGTCTTTTTTGCGTCGCGGGAATTATCAGACACCTACTACACCGAAGGCGCGATCGGTAATTATGCTCTCGCTTATGCACTGGGATGGGCGCGCGCGCCCTACCGCCTGATGGGGAAAGATACGGGACGACCGAGATATTTAGAGGATCTTACCCCATTAGCTCAACAGTGCTACATTCTTCCGGCTTACCCAGTCGAGGGGGGACTATCATTCCGGTTTGAGCGTTTCAATGCTCTATCTGATTCTTACTGGTATGCCATGACAAATAACCGTGTGGCAACGGCGCGGGAAGATTTGCCCCTGAAGCGAACCGGGAAAAAGCCAAGTACTTTTCGCCCTAGCAACTTTCCCCAAACTGGCAGATTGCGAGTGATTGAGCGAGGTAGCCGCTTTCAGACATTGGTATTTGGAAATCAAGAACTACCTGAATACATCCGCGTGGGCAAATTTACTAGCAAAGTGCGTGTTGATGTTATGGGAGAACTGACGGTAACGTTACTTTCTGCGGGTGAACATTACTGCAATGTCTATCTTAGTGCGGCTGATCTGCCGAATAATCTGGAACTATTTAGCTTTGATTTAATCTCGATTCCTCCGGTTTCATTGCTGAAAAACCTGCGGTTTAATGGTGCAGCATGGAAAGTTGGCGATTTTACCCTACCTGCAAATTTAAGATTCTGTGGTGGACGTACTAATGAGTAATCTAAAAATCAACCTCGAATCCCGCAGCATTGCTGCTTGTCCCAATCCTGACTTACCCTCAGACTTGGCGCAAGCATTCATGCAGAAAACACTTCAACACCAAGTTGATGTTTATAAAGCAGCAGAAACGAATGATATTATCCTTGACCTTGCACCAACAGGAACTGGAAAAACGAAGGCTGGCTTGAGTGTGCTGCGTCATAATTCCAAATCTAATGCTGTCTACATTGCACCCACTAACGCACTGATTAAACAGCAAACGGAAGCGGCTGATAAATTTGTGCGGGATGCTGGTTTACCCCATATTGTCAAAGCGGCATCGGCAAAACATATTAAGCGTTGGCGAGGGGATCGAGTTGGCAAGCGTTCAGGAGAAAAGCTTTACAATGTATTGCGTGAACCTGCAACGATTTTTCCAGAGTGCGGCGGTGGTCAACCTATTCTGCTGGTGACTAACCCCGATATTTTTTATTACGCCACATTTTTTGCTTACAACAGGTTAGATCGCAGCAATATTGCGAGTGAGTTTTACAACAGTTTTGCCACGGTTATCTTTGATGAGTTTCACCTGTACGATGCCAAACAGCTTGTTAGCTTGTTCTTTTATTTGGCGCTTTCTAAAGAGTTTGGTTACTTTCAGTACAATCGCAAAGTTGTTCTTTTGACAGCAACACCGGAACCCGCCTGTGAAGCTGCTCTAAGAACCCTTGAATACTCTGGTGTTAAGATTGCTCACATTGATGGAGAATCAAAAACAGACTATCTTATTCCTTCCCAAACGGCTGTTCGTTTGGAAATTCGGAAGCGGTTAGACAAAAACAAACTGATTTCTGACATTGCTAATGAAGTCATCCAGAGACTACAGACTTATCCTCAGCAATACGGTGCAGTTATCTTAGATTCTCTAGACCAAATTAATCGGCTCAATGAGCGACTCTGTGATGCAGGTTTAAAGCAGTTGCGTGGGCGGATTACAGGTGTAATCGAGGGTGAAGATCGCCAAAAGTCAGCTCAGAAACAAGTCATCTTAGCAACCAGTACAGTTGATGTTGGGTTTAACTTTGAGCGTGAAGTTGAGCCAGAGCGACAGAACCTAGATTGGCTGATTTTTTCATCTCGCGATCGCTTTGCTTTTTGGCAGCGTCTTGGGCGAGTTGGGCGGGTGTTGGGTAAGCCGCAAACGGATGTTCCCTCAGACGCGATCGCGTATTTACCTGAACAAGCTTGGGAACAGGGAATCGAGAATTTAGACTGCTCAGGTGGACGAGAAGCCCTCAAGCAAATGCTAGAGAGTTTGGACTGTATGAATCGTCCGTTTTTAGAGATTTACTGGCGTTCTGAAGCCTTTCTAGAGATAGCAAAACCTTTACTTGAATTTGAGACTTTTCTCGACGGTTTACCTAATGAAGATTTGGTTGTTAAACTTTATCAAACGCTTCAGAATATCCTGAATGGAAAACGACAATGGGACTATTACAGAAGGCGAATGAAAGTCTTAAAAGGTGCAGAGGATATTGCCCGGAAAACGGTTAAAGAGATTCAAAAGGATTGGAAATATGTCAAAGGCGGTCAAAGCTTTGTCATGAGTTATCTGAGAGCTTACTGTCCAGAATATTTTGATGAGATTCAATCTGTACGCACTTCTATTAAAGATATTGAGCAGATGATTCAGAAAGACAAAGAGCTTGCACAAGACATACAAGAATACGCCGTAATTATCAAAGAAAGCTATGCTCCTTTATTTCGGTTTCGAGACAGCTTATTTAATAGTCTAAAAATTTATGATCCACATAATCTGCTTTTGGATGAAGTGGGAGAAACCAATCTTGACCCCATTCATTTACTGCGCTTCTATGAATTTGAGACTGATGGTGAGCGCATTGAAGTTACATCACGAGCTGAACAACCGTATAATCTAGCATTTTCGCTGCTCGTTGATGATTTGGAAGAATTCAAAAATACGCTCTTGTGCAAGCTTTATGCGTTTGAAAATTGCAGTATTAAGCGAATGCATGGCGATGTTGTATGTCCTACACCATTAGTTATTGAGAAACAGCTGATTCCCGGCGTAATTGTTGCTGAAACGGCGAAGAATCGCTGGGCGATCATGCGTTTGAGAAAGCAGGGATTAGAGTGTTACCCTATTTTTGTCTCGTCCTACGAGTCTCCCGCACCGAAGCAATACACATTCTTTCCAAGTTTATCTGGAATTTTGGCGATCGCGGCTGCTGGAGTTGCCCTAAAATGTCCTGATGAAGAGGATTTCTGGGTAATTTAAATGCTGTCACTTAGTGTTAATATAGAAGCTATAATAATGGTTAGCAATATGCCCCTTTTAAATCCCAATCAATCTTATACGTTTAGTAAAATCTTTGAACTCCAGATTGAGCCAGAGGATTTCGTGACTGAATTTGGCTACACACTTGAACGAATTCGACTGAACATTAAGCCAATCAATGCGTTAGCTAATTTTGCCCTTTATAGTCGCGTTGGACGCAAAACTCCCATGGGTGGTGAGACGAATTAGGGGCTGCTGAATAAATGTTGTGGTGGGGGTAGGGAGATGGGGGAGTGTCAAGAGAAAATAGTTTTATGTGTAGGGGCGGGTTTCATTACTATCGTTTTTTGTTCACCCTAATGTCACTAAACCCGCCCTGTCTAAATGATGAATGACAAATGACAAATGACGAATGACAAATGACGAATGATGAACGAAATAGATTATATTCCCATCACAGCACTCAACCACTATGCTTACTGCCCCCATCGCTGCTGGCGGATGTTTTGTGCGGGGGAGTTCAGTGATAATCAATACACAATTGAAGGGACAACATTACATACTCGCGTCCATACTTCTGGAGAGGGACAGCGAGAGGAACGAGAGCAAATTCGAGCGATTTGGCTTAAGTCGGAACGTCATCAGCTAATTGGAAAATCGGACTTGATTGAATCAGAATCGGGTCAATTATATCCGGTGGAATATAAGCGGGGACGTCCGGGTGAATGGAATAACGATGAATTACAAGTGTGCGCTCAAGCTTTATGCCTTGAGGAGATGACTGGAAAAAGGATTACAACAGGCTATATTTACTACGCGACGTCCCACCAACGCCAACTTGTAGACATTTCAACGGAGTTGCGACAAGAGACGCTGACAACATTAGACGCGGTAAAAAAGTTGCTGGCTACGGGTATAATGCCTGCGGCTATTTATACTAAACGTTGCTCTGGATGCAGTCTTTATTCCCAATGTTTACCCCAAGCGGCTAGTAAAGTGGAACGTTATCAGGAAATGAATTGAAAGAGGAGAATAGTATGGGAACCGTTTATATTACGTCTGAGGATGCCTTTATCGGCAAAACTGATGAACGCTTGCAGGTGAAAGCGAATCAACAAAAGCTTTTGGATGTACCGTTGATTAAGGTCGAGGGTCTGGTTGTTCTGGGACGGGCAACGATTTCGCCGGCGGCGCTGACAGAACTTTTAGAACGCAAAATTCCGCTGACGTTTCTCACCGCAACGGGGAAATACTTAGGTAAGTTTGAACCGGAATTGACGAAAAATATTTTTGTCCGTAAAGCGCAGTGGAAAGCTATGGGAGAGTCAGAAAAAGCGATTCATGTGGTTAAAGGTTTTGTTCGAGGTAAGCTCAAAAATTATCGGATGATGCTCTATCGCAATCAGCGCAAACATGGAGCACTTGAGTTGGGTGAAGCAATACGTCGCTTAGATCATGCGATCGCGCCGATTCACCAAACCCATAATATTAACTCTCTGCGAGGCTTAGAAGGGGCTGGTAGTGCTGCTTATTTTGGGGTATTTAACCAGCTTCTACGCACGACGAGTTTTCGCTTTGAAGCCAGACGCCGCCGCCCTCCTACTGATCCCGTTAACGCTTTGCTGAGTTTTGGTTACTCCCTATTGCGTCACGATGTCCAAAGTGCGGTGAATATTGTTGGCTTTGACCCTTATTTGGGTTATCTTCATTGTCAATATTATGGTCGTCCTAGTTTAGCACTGGACTTGATGGAAGAATTTAGACCGTTAGTGGTGGATGCTGTAGTTTTGAGTGCGATTAATTTGGGGAAACTGACTCCCGATGATTTTACGACAGAGACACTCAGTAATGCGGTGCTGCTTTCTCCGGCTGGGCGAAAAGTATTCCTCAAATTGTACGAACAGAAGAAGCAATCTGAGTTTAAGCATCCGGTGTTGAAACGTAAATGCACTTATCAGGAGGCGTTTGAGATTCAGGCGCGACTCTTGGCGAAGTATCTGATGGGCGAAATTAAGAAATACCCACCTCTGGTACTGAAATAAGCGGTCGTGCTTGATATCAAACCTAACCCCAGTTCTCTGTTTAGAGCCTGACTTTTCACGGGAAACCTAGAAACCTACATCGGGGCGGGTTTAGTCACATCTGGATGCAACCGAAAAGATAGTAGTGAAACCCGCCCCTACACACGTTGCGCCACATAAAGTTGCTTTGCTTTTATTGCACGGGGGAGAATTTAAAGCCTCTCTCTAACCTGACTTTTCACGGGAAGTCTAGAAACCTGAGTCGGGGCGGGTTTAGTCACGTCTGGATACAACCGAAAAGATAGTAGTGAAACCCGCCCCTACACATATTGCCCCAAATAAGGGGGGATGGAGAGAGGTTTTCCCCTGACCAAAAGTTAAGTACACCCGACACCCTATTGAGTAAACACGATGTATATTGTTGTGTCGTATGATATTCCAGAGGATAAGCGCCGTACCAAGATTCACTCGATCCTTAAGTCTTATGGGCAGTGGATGCAGTATAGTGTATTTGAGTGCAACCTAACGGATACTCAATATGCGAAGTTGCGATCGCGTCTGAATAAGGTGATTAAGCCAGACGAGGATAGCATTCGCTTTTATTTCCTCTGTGGCTGCTGTCAGGGTAAGGTAGAGCGAATTGGGGGAGAGCCACTGCGAGATAATTCTATTTTCTTCGCTTAGTTGCGTCCACCAGGGGGTGTTTTTTGACGGGGGAGAAGATTTTAGCCTACACTCCTTGTCTGGTAAGGGTTTGAAGCCTCTCTCCAAAAAATGAGGTAGTCGCCACTTCTGAAAGGCTTGCTACATAAGGGTTTTAGCCAATTTCTTCTAGTCCTCTTGCCAAGTCTCGGCTCTAGAATGCTATAATTAGAGGAGGCAGTCGCCAATGAACCTTGAAAACTAAATACAGCAAGCTTTTCAAGTGCCTGCGGTTCCAATGACATTGAATCCCTATCAGGGATTGAAACATTAGCCTCTGTCGTTTCTGCCGAATCACAAATCCTTGATGCTGGTTCCAATGACATTGAATCCCTATCAGGGATTGAAACGAGTAAATCGCGACAGGAGCCTTGGCTTTAGTCTTGTTCCAATGACATTGAATCCCTATCAGGGATTGAAACTCTTTATTATCAAGTAAAGAAGAGGCGCCGCCCAGGAAGTTCCAATGACATTGAATCCCTATCAGGGATTGAAACGAATTACCACAATGACTCAACCTCGCAAGGCTATAGTTCCAATGACATTGAATCCCTATCAGGGATTGAAACAATTTAAGCGCCCTTTAGGAACCTTGAAAATAGAGTTCCAATGACATTGAATCCCTATCAGGGATTGAAACAATACAATGGTTGACGTTACTGCACTGCACTTAGGTTCCAATGACATTGAATCCCTATCAGGGATTGAAACTTTTATTGACGACTTGCACTGACAATGGTGGACTGGTTCCAATGACATTGAATCCCTATCAGGGATTGAAACTTTTGCTGCCTGGAAGCGAAGCCAAACAACCTCCGAGAGGTTCCAATGACATTGAATCCCTATCAGGGATTGAAACAGGAACCGCGCAACGGCTAAACGGTTGGTTGTGGGAGTTCCAATGACATTGAATCCCTATCAGGGATTGAAACAGAAATCAATCAACCAATCAGCTGCACCTGGCATAGACGTTCCAATGACATTGAATCCCTATCAGGGATTGAAACTCAAAGCGAAAAAAGTATTATATGGCTAGGAGTTGTTCCAATGACATTGAATCCCTATCAGGGATTGAAACTCGATGACATATTGCATTTTCAACTCCAAATCTGCGAGTTCCAATGACATTGAATCCCTATCAGGGATTGAAACACTGAATCCACCACTTGTAAACTGGTGGATTAAACGTTCCAATGACATTGAATCCCTATCAGGGATTGAAACTAGCAGATTGTCAGCGGCGATCGCGTTCCGCACCAGTTCCAATGACATTGAATCCCTATCAGGGATTGAAACGTACGCTCTCCCTCTGCTGGATCAAAATCTTCTCCTGTTCCAATGACATTGAATCCCTATCAGGGATTGAAACCAAGCTAATATTCCATTTAATTTCCCAACTCCAGGTTCCAATGACATTGAATCCCTATCAGGGATTGAAACGGATTGTATCCTTTGGGCATCTTTTCGATGTCGTCGTTCCAATGACATTGAATCCCTATCAGGGATTGAAACAGGCATGATGTGCAGTGTTGGATTAATCCCAACAGGTTCCAATGACATTGAATCCCTATCAGGGATTGAAACTCAATTGGGAACCAACGCGGCTGCTCATCTGCATGTTCCAATGACATTGAATCCCTATCAGGGATTGAAATAGTTGTGACCAAATATTCCATTTGTCTGCCTCTTCCTGACTTTTCACGGGAAACCTAGAAACCTGCATCGGGGCGGGTTTAGTCACATCTGGATGCAACCGAAAAGATAGTAGTGAAACCATCCGTGTCAACTTAAGCTCAACCCCTCTCCCCCAGCCCCTCTCCATCCCCCCTAACCCCCCTTTGAAAGGGGGGGAATAGGGAGAGGGGAGCAAGAGATCCGGTTCCCCTTCTCCCCACGGTCCGGAGAAGGGGTTAGGGGATGAGGGGGAAATGTCGAGGAGTAGACAGACACAGCTTAAAACCTTGTCAGTATTAGTTTGCACCTTAAGTTGACGCCAATGTAGTGAAACCCGCCCCTACACACATTGCGCTACATACCGTGAAAACTAAAATCTCCCTCATCTCCCTCATCACAAAACCCGAAATGATTAATAGGTAGGCAACGGGGGAGGCGACTCTAACCGCAGTGGCGCAAAATAACGACTCTTAACTACACTCGTCGGCTTCCAGGGTGGATGCCAATACATCTCTTGAATCACCGCTTTATCCTCATCCGGTGACCAGTGAAAACAGACAACGCTAATATTATTACAGCCGACAATTTCCTCACCCTCTTGTAACCAGCGATTTCGCCATAACCAGGATATAGAACCTAATAAAACCTTTTGCCATAAGGGTGATGTCTGGTGTAATTCGGGTTGGGGATGTCGCTTCAGCCAAGGTACTGACTCCGCTTTTTGGCGTTTACTCCACTCTGTGCGATACCGCCAATCGGGTTGCGATCGCTCATCCTTGAGGGCGACTTGCCACGCAATGTCCCAATTCCCTTGAGGAACCTGGATTTGCTGCCAAAAAGGTCCTTCACCGGGAACAGGCAGATCCTGGATTCTCACCTTATCGGGAGTGGTGATAATTTCCAGCAGTTGTGGCGGTTTCTCCCATCCCACCCAATATTGGGGTTGTTCTAATAGCAGTGATTTGACTTTGGTATGAGCTAAATAGGTCTTTAACTCGGCATTTTTAATCGCACTAGAGGTTAACTGTACCAGCACAGAGGCAGATTTAGGATTTTGGCTCTCTTGAGCTTCCTTAACCCGCGATGGCTCATCTCGACAGCCTTCATCTGCTTCCCAGATGTAGCCTGATGCTTGTCTCTGGAGTTCCCCACAGGGATGGGACCAATAGTTGAGGCGAACCACCGAACCATAGTGAATATCCCCCGACAGCAACACGATGCGATCGCGTCGCTGAAATAGCGCCGTTAACAGCTTCGTAAAAGCGACATCGTGAAAGTTCCACGAATCCCCCACATCAGTCCCAAACACCTTACCCTGACGCCAATACCACTGTTGAGCTAAATCCACTATCGATGCATGAATTAAGTTTGTCGGTAAAACAATTAACGTGGCTTCAATCCTTGACTCACCCGCCGCTTTTAGCTGATCGGTTTTGTCTAGAGAGTCTTCAATTTGCTGATCAAAAGCTGTCGGGGATAATAGCATCGGCGGCGCCATCAACTGATCTTCTCCCATGGGATAACCCCGCCACGTCCGCGTATCGAGTACGATAACTTCGTGTTTAAAACTCCTCACGCTATAGTGCCAGATTAAGCTAGGAGTGCGATCGCCATAGTCTCGATTCAGGACTAAAACCGTTCCATCCTGTTTCAACTTCGGCAATCCCGTTTCAGCCTCAATCCCAGGTACTCCCAAATACTTACCCATCTTCTCCCAGGCTAATTCATCCGTCCCGGCGGATTCTGACCATTGTTGCAACGCCTGCAATAGTTTATCTCCCGGTTGCCCTGAGGTAAACTGTTCCGGTGTATTTCCCCACCCTTGACACAGGGTATAGGCTAATAGTCCATTTTGTACCACCCGTCTACCCAGAGGTTTACCCAAAACCCGATTACACCACTCCCGATTCAAATACCAATCATCGCTAACATCGTGGTCATCAAAGATCATATAGGTTGGCACATTCGCTAGCGATCGCCTGACTTGCCACAAACGGCTAGCAAACTCCTGAATCGCTTTAACTTCCTTATCCCACGTTTTCGGCTTTTTTCCCCTGATCTTGCCCTTAGTAAAGGGATTCACCCAAAGGATTGGCGACCAAAAAAATAGATACATCGCCAAATATTCACCCAAACTAAACAGATGACTTTTGGCGCGTTCAGGTTGATTATCCAGCATCGCGGTCAAGCCAGCATAATTATGGGCAATTTCCGTGCGCTGTCCGGGTTTCCATTCACTCACTTTTTTCCGGGAATACCCCTTAACAAAATCCCCTTTATAGGGAATATCTTCCTCCCAACCCAGTAAGGTAGTCCCCACATCGCCTAGGGCGGCTAACAACGGATCAGCCACATCATCCCCATAAATTTGATCCCCCGTTAAGAAGAGTTGATGGGGTCTACAATAGGGTTGAGCGGCTGACTGTTCTATCAAGCCATCCAGCAGGGGTAGGGCATCTTGTCCCTTACCGTGGGCTTTTCGACAGGAACCGTGAACAATCCGCAGATGATTTAAGTCATCCGGCGGCATAGCAAATGTCGGCAGATTGTGTTCTAAATAGCTAATCGTGATGAAGGGGAAAACCTCTCTGGCGTTGAGGGCATCGTTGAGGGTTTGATTGCGATCGCCAAACTCCAAATCGTAGGCATAAATCTGTCCCGGTTCGAGTAAATATCCATCCACAGGTTTAGCCGTCACAGCGACAATATGCAGGTATTTGCCAACAGCTACAGTAGCGCGTGATCCAGTCAACCGTTCTTGATCAATGGTTTTACCCTGACCGTCGATAGTGGTATAAACTCGAAGCGTAACTATACTCGGCGCTTTCAGTGCCAACCAAACCGTGACGCTATCAGGATCAGTACGCCGCAAGATTGGACCTGCCAAAATGAGCGGCAGATGGGGGAGTTGTTGCTGAAATTCGCTGTAGGCGTCGAGCAAGGGCAAAGCTAAAGGGTTGAAGAATGAGTTGTCATACAGACTTTATACTACCAAAAAAGGTTGATAGGTTTTTGGCAATCTCCATGAAAATACTCAACGGAAATAACATTGTTAAATAGTAATTCTATCAAGATTAATCAATTACTGACGGCTCTACCTGATCAGGAATACCAGCGCCTCGTTCCCCACCTCAAAGAAGTATCTCTGACATTAGGACAAATTCTTTACCAACCCGGAGAACCGATTCTCCATGTCTATTTCCCGAATCGGGCAATAGTTTCTTTAATCATCCTCTTGGCAAATGGTTTGACGACTGAAGTTGGCATGGTAGGGAAGGAGGGAATGGTGGGGATTCCTGTATTTTTAGCGGATGGGATGGCAATCAACCAGGCAGTTGTGCAAATAGAAGGCACAGCGATGAAGATGAATGCCTCGATTCTGAAAAGCGAGTTTGAGCGAGGGAGTAAATTGCCACGATTGCTCCTCTTTTACACCCAAACTCTATTGAATCAGGTTAGTCAAACGGCGGCTTGCAATCGCCAACATCGGCTAGAGCAACGGCTGGCTCGCTGGTTACTTTCCGCTCAGGATACTATTAACTCTTCTGAGTTGCGACTCACTCAAGAATTTCTGGGCAATATGCTGGGAACCCGTCGTGCTACGGTGACAGTCGCCGCGAGCAAGCTTCAGGAAACAGGTGCAATTCGCTATCACCGGGGGGTGATTACCATTCTTGATCGGGAACTGTTGGAAACCATAGCCTGTGAATGTTACAGCGTCGTGAAACAGGAGTGCGATCGCTTGCTGTATCCAAAAATCTAGCGATCGGTGATTTGTCATTCGTCATTTGTTTCCCCAGCTCCCCCGGCTCCCCCGGCTCCCCCGGCTCCCCCGGCTAAGAGACGTAGCATGCTACGTCTGGAACAACCCCATCTGTGTACGCTACCGTACCGACAAATACTCTCCATTGTGTGATGCTTGAACAGTATAGGTAGAATTGAATCCGTGCTAGCGTAGGCGATCGCTGTGGAATCAACAAAAGCTGGACGACATTAAGACATTAATGAATCATTCTTTCAAAAACAAGCGGATTCTGGTTGTAGATTACAATACCGATTCCAGAGAATTACTCAGCGTTCTTTTCGAGCAAGAACAAGCCCAGGTTCTGAGTGTTAGTAGCGCGAGGGAAGCGTTAGAGGTATATGAGGACTTTCAACCTGATATTCTACTATGTGAGCTACTTCTGCCGGGAGAAGATGGCTATTGGTTGATCCGTCGCATCAGAAGTCTTGAGGCAAAACGAGGGCGTCAGAGCTCTGCGATCGCGGTGACGGTGGCGGCTAGTGAGCAAGATCGCCAACTCGCCCTAGCTGCAGGGTTTGACAGTCATATCGCCAAGCCGCTCAAGGTTGATGATTTATTAGCGATCGCTGCGATCGTTGAGGATAGTCAACGTTGTCCCCAATTGGCACAATAAGCCAAAACGCCTTCACATTCTATAGTATTCAATCGGGTAGAATATAACTCGTCTTAACCAGGAGATGAGAGAGAAACGCTTTGGTGATGAACAATTTATTAAAAGGCATCAATGTCTACCTGATTGGCATGATGGGTGTCGGTAAAACCACCGTAGGACAACTATTGGCAAAAGAACTCGGCTACCGTTTTGTAGATACAGATGTCCTGATCGAGCAAGTAGCAGGTAAAACAATTAACCAAATTTTTACCGACAGTGGAGAGGAAGAATTTCGCCAGTTAGAAGCTAAAATCTTGTCAGAAGTATCTGCTTACACTCAATTAACTGTTGCCACAGGTGGCGGTATCGTGCTGCAACAGATGAATTGGAGTTATCTACACCAGGGTTTAATTGTCTGGTTAGATGCACCTGTAGACCTATTGATACAGCGTCTACAAGATGATACCACTCGCCCCTTATTGCAAACAACCGATCCAGCAGCAGCACTGCAAAGTTTACTTGATAAACGGCGTCATTTATATGCAGAAGCCGATCTCCACATTCTAATTAATGCCAGCGATACACCGGAAGTGATTACATCAAAGATAATAGCAGCAATTCCTTCAGTACTCAAATAAAATAAATGAGTAGGTTGGGTCGAGGGACAAAACCCAAGAAACAAAAACTCGATGTAAATCGGTTGGGTTGAACGAATTGAAACCCAACCCACAAAAGCTTTATAATATTCACAAATTGACAATGGATAATGACCTCTCCTTAAAAGAAGAGGATTGAAATTAAGGAAAATCTTTTTTAATTTC